>JANNEJ010000414.1:0-7433 GCA_031378585.1 Acidobacteriota bacterium
CGAGCCGCTCCTCGCCGCGATGCGCAAGGATCTCTCGACCGGCGGTTACCGGTTCGGCTACCTCGTTCAGGACATCGTCACCAGCCGGCAATTCCTGACGACCCGCACGACGCCCAGCTCCGTAGGATCTGCACCATGACAATGACGACCAGCCCGCTGCATCGCAACGCGCGTGAAGTGTCCCGGCGCCGTTTTCTTCGCGGCACCGGCGTGGCGATGGCGCTGCCATGGATGGAGTCGCTGCCGGTCTGGGGCGCCGAGCCGACGGCCGCCGCGCCCAGGCGGCTCGCAATTCTGTTCATGGGGAACGGCGTCAATCCCACGGAGTGGTGGGCCAAAGGATCGGGCGCCGAGATCGAGCTGGGGCGCAGCCTCGCGCCGATGGAGCCGCTCAAAGGCCAGTTCAATTACATCAAAGGGCTGTTCAACAAAGCGGCCACCGGGGTCGGCATTCATCCAGGGATGACGGGCAATCTGCTCTCGGGCGCGCAGTTGACGAAAGGGGCGGCGCTTCACGGCGGCGTGAGCCTGGATCAGGTACTGGCCAGCCACATCGGCGATCAGACCGTGCAACCCTCCATGGTCCTGGGCTGCGAGCAGCCGGTCACCGGCTATCACGAGACGAATTTCTCGATGGCCTACAGCTCGCACATTTCGTGGTCCAGCCCGACGTCGCCGGTGCCGATGGAGGTCTATCCCTCGCTGGCGTTCGACAGCCTGTTCGAGAACCGCGGCAGCCAGCGGAATCTGAGCGTCCTCGATCGTGTCATGGAGCAGGTCTCTTCGCTCGGGCGACGTGTCAGCTCCGCCGACAAGGGTAAGCTCGACGAATACCTCACCAGCGTCCGCGACGTCGAGAAGCGCGCGCAGGACATGCGCGCGGCGAAAGAGCAGGCCGACGCGCGGGCGATCGATCGTGGCCGGGTGGCGGCGGTGATGGCGCGTCCCGACAACGGCCTGCCTGAGGACATCCGCGATCACATGCGGCTGATGTGCGACATCCTGGCGCTCGCCTTCCAGACCGACAAGACGCGCATCGCCACGATGCTGCTGTGCCGCGACATCTCCGGCCTCTTCTATCCGTTCCTGGACGTCAAGCTGGCCCACCATCTGGCGAGCCACGAGGACAGGGGCGAACCCTTCATGCGCATCAACCAGTTCTACCTCACGCAGTACGCGTACTTGATTGACAAGCTCGCCGCCATGCCCGAGGGAGAGACCACCGTGCTGGACAACTCCTGCCTCGTGTTCATGTCGAACATGTGGTCGGGCAGTCAGCACGACAGCAGCAAGGTGCCCGTCCTGACCGCGGGCACCCTGGGCGGCACGATCGAGACCGGCCGCGTGCTCGATTACACGGAGGCCGGCGATGAGAACCGCAAGCTGTGCAGCTTCTACCTCTCGTTGATGGATCGCATGGGTGTGAAGCTCGATCGGTTCGGTGACGCCACCGAGCGCCTGACCGGCATCTGATGACAGGGCTCGCCGCCGCGTTGTCCGCGGTAACGCTCGCCTGGGCGATGGTTCAAGCGAGCACGCGACCGGTTCCGCCCACTCGCGATCCGCACACACCGGGATACGTCTCCGCAAAGGAATTGCCGGACGATGTCGTTCCGCCCTCCGATGTCGACGGTAATTTCATCATCGGGCCGACGCACAATCCCGCACCGGAAATGGTTCCGCTCGACGAGCGGTTGCGCGGAGTGATCTGCGACATCACGATGAGCTCGACGGACAGCAAGATCTACCCGGGCATCGCCCGCGACGCCGGCACGTTTGGAACCGTCGATCCCGCCGACCCCGCCAAGCTCGTGGTCACGACGAGCCGTCCGGCGCCGTACACGCGCCGGGTCACCGTCTATGTCCCCAAGGGATACGTTCCCGGCACGGCCGCGCCCTTCATCGTCGGCGCCGATGGGCCCGACCCGCTGCTGTTCACCGCGCTCGATCATCTGATTCCGCAAAAGAGGGTGCCGCTACTCATCGGCATCTCGATCGGCAACGGCAGCGGCGACGCGCAGGGCAGCCAGCGCGGCCTCGAATACGACACGATGTCGGGGCGCTACGCGGACTTCGTCGAGACGGAAGTGCTGCCGCGCGTCGAGCGCGAATGCCACGTGACGCTGACGAAGGATCCCGAAGGGCGCGCGACCATGGGCAACAGCTCCGGTGGATCGGCGGCGTTGATCATGGCCTGGTACCACCCGGAGCTGTATCGTCGCGTGCTGACCTACTCTGGCACCTTCGTGAACCAGCAGTGGCCGCCGAACGCCGACACGCCGCACGGCGCGTGGGGGTTCCACGAGCGCCTCATCCCGAACAGCCCGCCGAAGCCGATTCGCATCTGGATGGAGGTCGGCGACCGCGACCTGCTCAATCCCAACGTGATGCGCGACGGCATGCACGATTGGGTCGAGGCGAACCAGCGCACGGCCCGCGTGCTCGCGGACAAAGGTTATCGCTATCAGTTCGTATTTGCGCGCAACGCCGGCCACAGCGATCGGGCGGTCAAGCAGCGGACCCTGCCTGCGGCGTTGGAGTGGCTGTGGCGCGGCTATCGATAGGTGCGGGCCTACGGCCTGGCTCCTCCGGCTGGATTCGATTCCGCTGATGCCGAGCCTTGGCGAGGCGTCGCGCAACCTGGAATCAGGCCGAGATTGACCAACGAGATGGCCATCGAGCGCAGCGTTGATGGCCTTCGGAGATGGCTGGATTCGTGCCGAGTCGCGACGCGGACGCGTCGCGCGGATGCCTGAGGACAGGCCGAGGTGGCCAACTCATGAAGGATGGTCCGCCTTCGCTGCTTCGGAGCTTCGGCGGGACATCTCGCCGTAGCGCGCACGGAACGTGCGGCGCGCGAAGGCGGATGGCTCGCCGCACTGGACGATTTCCGCAACTGGCTCGTCCATTCGGCGTGAGTCCGGAGAGGCGAGCAGGCCCCGTGTCCGTGAATGGCTCTCGTCTTCCAGGTGCTGTTCCGACCGCACCTCCATAACCGTCCCTCAGCTACTTCCACCGCACGCGAATGCCGTGACTATCGGCTCGTTCCACGCCCGCGCTGTCGATGTTGCTGATCGGCACCACGCTCGTGAGCTCGCCGACTCGCCCCCCCTGCCTGAGCTGAATGACCCCCAAGTCCAGGAGTGCTGCCCGTCGCTGCGTGTGGGCTTCCGCTGAGGGGATTGGGCCCCCTGAGGGACACCAAGATTCGATTGCCGGAAGGAGGACGATAGCAACATTAGCACGTTCGGTGGATGACAGAATCCCAGGATCAGACCCTGACCCCCACCCCTGGGCAGATTTCCCGCGGCTGCCACAGCGTCGTCGACATGTTGCCGGACGTGGTGCGCGACTGGCAGCCCTGGCTCGCGGCCGGCGGTGAACTTCAACCTGAACGCGCCGTACCTCGTGGCGCAGGTCGCCCACGGACAACGGATCGTGAACGGCTACAGTGGCTTCGCCACGGCCGCCTACGACACGCGCGTGCAGGCGCAGCAGACCTTCCTGCCGACCCGTCGCGCGCCATGCTGCGCGACTTGGGCGTCACCCACGTGGTCGTGCACCTGGACCGCTATCGCGCGGCGTCGCATCGCGGGGAGATCGACGCGCCCGGTCGGCTGTACGGGTGCAGCTCGCGCGCAAGGACGAGATGGCGTGGGAGAACTACGGCCTCGCGTTCGTCATCGATCAGCGCGTCGCCGTGGACGCAAGCGGCGCCATCGTCGCGTGGGACCACGAAGGCTGGTCGGCGACGCTCGGCGGACGCCCGGGCTACGACCGGCCGGGCAACGTGATCACGGGTCAGCTCGCCGGCTTCGATCCCGCGCCGTTCACGCCGCGGTCGCCGGCGCCGGAGCCCGGCGGCACCTTCAACAACAACAGCAATGCCGCCCCGTCGTACGTCACCGGCTGCGTCGACGGACGCTGCGGCGGCGCGGGCACCGTGAAGAGCGAGCGCGTGCTGTCGCACACCGTGACGTCGCCGTTCTTCACGGGTCCGCTGCGATCACCGGCGCGCCTGCAGAACACCTTCGCTCACGAGAGCGTCATGGACGAGGTCGCGTCTCGCGTGAAGGCCGATCCGGTGGCGTATCGCGTGCGTCATCTTCGCGACGTGCGCCTGATCCACGTCGTACAGGAAGCGGCGAAGGCGGCGCGATGGGAGGCGCGTCCGTCGCCACGGCCAAATGCCGCGCGGACTGGCCTCGTCTCCGGACGCGGCATGTCGTGCGTGGTGTACGAAGGCGACAACGGGTACGTCGCGATGGTCGCGGAGGTCGAGGTCGATCAGGCGACTGGCCGTGTGCACGAGAAGCGATTCGTCGTGGCGCAGGACTGCGGCCCGATCTCGAACCCGGACGGGATGCGCAATCAAATCGAAGGGGGCGCGCTTCAGGGACTGAGCCGCGCGCTCGGCGAAGAAGTGACGTGGGACGATCAGAAGGTGACCTCGGCCGACTGGCGCACGTTCCACAGCCTGCCGCTCGGCTTCGAGGTGCCGGACATCGAGAGCGTGCTGGTCAACCGGCCCGACGTCGAGGCCACCGGCGCCGGCGAGACGGCGATCACGATCGTCGCCGCCGCGGTCGGCAATGCGATCTTCGACGCGACGGGTGCGCGCGTTCGGGAAGTGCCGTTCACGCAGGAGCGAGTGAAAGCCGCGCTCGACGCGAGAGGCTGACAAACACTGAACAGGTGAGGGAGCGAGTATGAATAGACACAAGCTGTATGCGGCCGTGGTCGCCGGTGTTCTTGCGTGTGCCGCCGGGCCGCGCGTCAGCGCGCAGCTCGCCGCGCCGGGCGAGTCGGGCCTCGTCATGGGGCATCTGCATCTGGCCGTGAGCGATCTCGACGCGCACCGCAAGTTCTGGGCCGCGCTTGGCGGCACGCCGGTGCAGAACGGCGCGCTCGCGCTCATCGAGCTGCCGGGCACGTACGTCATGCTGCGACAGGCCGTGCCGACGGCGGGCACGGTGGGCTCGACCATCAACCACGTGGGCTTCCTGGTGAAGGAGATGCAGCAGTGGATGCCGAAATGGCAGACGGCCGGACTGAAGATGGAGCCGCAGACGCGGCCGACGCAGGTCTATCTCATCGGGCCGGACGACGTGCGCGTAGAGATTCTCGAAGACAAGACGATCGACGTGCCACTGAAGATGCATCATGTGCACTTCTACACCGCGTCGCCGCTCGAGGCGCAGGCGTGGTACGCGAAGACGTTCGGCGCGGCGCCAGGGAAGCGCGGTCAGTTCGAGGCCGCCGATCTGCCAGGTGTGAACCTGACGTTTGCGAAGGCCGACACGCCGACGGTCGGGACCAAGGGCCGCTCGCTCGATCACATCGGCTTCGACCTGAAGAACCTCGAAGCGTTCTGCAAGAAGCTCGAAGCCAGCGGCGTCACGCTGGATCGTCCGTTCACGCGGCTGCCGAACTCGACGACCGCGATCGCGTTCCTGACCGATCCCTGGGGCACCTACATCGAGCTGACCGAGAATCTGGCGCCGGGCCCAAGATGAGGCACGACGCACAGGTCAGTCCAGCGCTACCGTGCCGGTATACCTGAGGATATACAGCCCCCGTTGAACCGGTCGTTCGCGTAGATCAATCCGCGGTCGTCCACGATCGCGTGGTTGATCTGCGGAGCATTCCCCGGGTTACCGGGAATCGCCTCCGGGAGGTAATAGCCGATCTCGTCGAGGTGCGGCGGAAATCCCGGGATACCAGCCGCATCGGCTACGCGGAAGATCCGCACACCGCCGTTGAACCAACTGGCGACCACCGTGTTCTTCAGGCGCATCGACGCGGGACCAGGCAAGTTCGGATGGATGTTGTGCGCGCCGAATCGCCCGCCAGCCATGCACCGCTCACCGTCGCTCGCGTGCAGGGGCGCCGTCGCCAGAATCAGCGGATTCGAGTCAGACGATAGTAATCATTAGCACGTTCTGTGGATGACAGAATCCCATCATCAGACCCTGACCCCCGCCCCTGGGCAGATTTCCCGCTGCTGCCACAGCGTCGTCGACATGTTGCCGGACGTGGTGCGCGACTGGCAGCCGTGGCTCGCGGCAGAGCAGGCGTACGACGCAGAGAAGGGTATATCCCGCGCGAGCTCGGGAATCTGTCGCTCGTGGCCCTGCGCCTGCCCGCGGCGGCAAAGGGCCGCCCGCACTAGGCGCGTCGCGCCGATGGTGTTCCGAGCGCGCGACAGCGCGCCCGGAGCACGCCGTTCACCGCGCCGGCACCGTGGGCCACACCGTGCCCTGATGCAGCTTCGTGACGGGCACGAGGCCCTTGTTCACGAACTTCTGCAGGCGCTTCCCTTCCCACGTTTCAGTCGTGTAGAGGTTGCCGCGCGAGTCGATCGCGATGCTGTGCACGCCGTAAAACTGCCCGGGCTGGCGGCCGCCGTCGCCAAACGAGGTGAGCACCTCGAGCGACTGGCGGTCGAGGATATTGATGCGGTTGTTGATGCCGTCGGCCAGGAACAGGAAGCGCTGCTCGCGGTCCTTCGAAAACGCCACGTCCCACACCGATCCGGAGGCGCGCGTGTGCTTGTCGATGAAGGCCTCCTTGACGAACGTGCCGTCAGGCTTGAAGACCTGCAGCCGATCGTTGAGCCGGTCGCAGACGTAGACCAGGCCGTCGTTTGACAGATCCGCGCAGTGCACCGGATTGCGGAAGTTCGGCGACGGCGGCGCCGCCGGATCGTAGCGGCCTTCTGGAGCGTCGTTGGGCGGCTTCCCGTACGCGCCCCAGAAACGCTTGATCTTCCCACTGGCGCCGTCGAGCACGGCGACCCGCCGGTTCAGATAGCCATCCGCCACGTAGGCCTCGTTGGCCTTGGGGTCCACGAAGATCTTCGCGACGCGTCCGAAGCTCGTCGGGTCGCTGCTCCCGGGCGCGAAGGTGGGCTGCCCCTGCGCGTTCGTCCCGGTCTGCCGCGCGTTGGGCTTGCCGAACTGCGCCACGAACTTCCCGTCTTGCGTGAACTTCAGGATGTGGGAGTCGCCAGCCCCGTTCCCGCCGATCCAGACCATGCCGGTGTGATCCACGAAGATGCCGTGATTGCCGGTGGGCCAGTCGAAGCCCTGACCTGGACCACCCCAGCTCTGGACGAGGTTGCCCTGCGTGTCGAAGGCCAGCACGGGTGGCGCACCCGCGCAGCAATCGCCGGCCTTGAGCTCGAGCGCCTTCTCGTTGGCGTCGAGCGTGGACGAGCCGCGGTGGATGATCCAGATGCGATCCCGGTCGTCGGCCCACACGCCAATGGCGTTGCCGAGCACCCAGTGATTGGGCAAGGGCTTGGGCCACATCGGGTCCACCTCGAAGCGCGGCGCCTGCTTCGCGCCCTGCGCGCGCGCCGCCACCGAGCGTTCGAGCGCCGCTTGTCCGAGTCCGAGCGCCACGAGCACGGCCAGCCACACGGCCGGTCT
>JANNEJ010000416.1:0-3058 GCA_031378585.1 Acidobacteriota bacterium
GGACCGGCCGTGCTGCAGATATTGCATCCGGGGCCACCCGAGTGGGAACGACAGCGGGTGCGCAACGACGACTCGGTGGTGGTGTCTGTGACGCTCGGAGGCGTCGGCGTGATCCTCACCGGTGACATCGGCGAGCCGGTGGAACGAGAGGTAGCCGACACGTGGGTGCGGCTCACGTCCCTGGGTGGCCCTCGGCTGACCGTGCTCAAGGTCGCCCATCACGGCAGTGCAGGCGGGTCCAGCGCAGCATTTCTGGAGGCCACCCTCCCTCAGGTGGCGATCATCACAGCCGGCGCCGGAAACCCGTTCGGGCATCCTGCACCCGTCGTGCTCGAGCGTCTCCGACATGTAAACGCGGCGCCGTGGCGCACCGACCTCGACGGCGAAGTCACGGTGCGGACCGACGGCCACGCGGTGGAGCTGTCGTCATTCACCGGTCGGCGCCGGTGGCTGCACGCTCAGCCGCGATAGTCCTTGTGTTCGAGCTGGAAGCGGACGCCGTCGGGGTCGTTGAAATACACCTCAGGCTTGTCCTTGCGGATGGTCGCCTTGATGCCTTGCGCTTCAAGCTTCGCCGCCATGGCGTGGACATCGTAGTTGTCCACGCCGAGACACACATGATCGACCCGGCCTGGACTGGGCATCTTGTAGAGACCAAGGAAGCTCGTGCCGAGCGCCAGATTGATCCCCGTGCCCTGTGTCGATGCCACCGGCATGCCGAACGTGCGCTGGAAGAACTGCTTCGATGCTTCGGGATCGGCGACGGCGAGCGAGACGTGGTTCAGTGACAGCGCGGGAATGGCCGGAACCGTCTGCGCGGCGGCAGGCGCGGCGGCTGCCGTCACCATGGCGGCCAGCCCCTGCACCAATTCGCGGCGCGAGAGCCGGCCTCGTTCGAATGCGGCTACGAGTGTCTCGATCGTCGTCATGCGGGCTCCTTGTCGGTGGGTGAACCGGTCGCAGCGGCATCGGCCTTCACGCGCTGCCACAGGGCGTTCTGCTCTTCGAGTGTCAGCAACGACAGGGTCATGCCGTCGGCCCTGGCCAGTCGTTCCATGGCCTCGAACCGCGACTGGAACTTGTCGGCCGCCCGGCGCAGCGCGGCCTCGGGCTCCACGCCGAGTTTGCGCGCGAAGTTCGCGAAGGCAAACAACAGGTCGCCGAGTTCGTCTTCGACCGCGGCGGGATCGAGGGCGCGATCCCGCACCGCGACCCGCAACTCGGCCAGTTCTTCGTCCATCTTGTCGAGCACATCGGTGGCGGTCACCCAGTCGAATCCCACCGTCGCGGCCCGGCTGCAGGTTTCGTACGCGCGCAGGAGAGCCGGAAGGGTCTTCGGCACGCCGCGCAGAATGGATGTCTCGACGCGCCCGGCCGTGCCGCGTTCGGCGGCCTTGAGGTCTTCCCACTTGCGTACGACCTCGTCGGACGACATCCCATGCGCGCCGTCGGCCAGCGGCTCGCCCGACGGCGTGAACACGTGGGGGTGGCGGCGCACGAGCTTGGTCGCGACGGCGTCGATGGCATCAGCGATGCTGAAATGGCCGGCTTCCTCCGCGATCTGCGCCAGGAACACCGCTTCGTAGAGAAAGTCGCCGAGCTCCTCGCGCACGCTCGCAGGATCGCCACGGTCGAGGGCGTCGAGCAGCTCGTAGGTCTCTTCGAGCACATACGGACGCAACGATTGCTGGGTCTGTTCACGATCCCACGGACACCCGCCAGGAGCCCGCAGGGCCCGCATGATGCGGACCAGATCGTCGAAGCGCGCGCCGGCAGACAGGTTCATGGCGAGGTTGGGTCCGGGCGCTATGCTACCATTCGAGCACCGCTCAGCCGTGACGGATACACCTGTTCCCAGCGCCGACCCACGCGTCGGCTTTGTCGCATTCCTGTACTCGCTTGCGAGTAGCGCGGCCGTGCATTTCGGCGACGTGGCCGACCCAACCTCCGGCGAGAAGCGCGCGCCCAACCTGGAGCAGGCCGGGCATGTCATCGACGTGATGGTCATGTTGGAGCAGAAGACCAAGGGAAATCTATCAAACGACGAACGACAGTTTCTGGAACAGGTGCTCTACGAGCTGCGGATGCGGTTTATTGCGGTCAAGGGCGCCGGCGGGCGGCCCTGATGCCGCTGGCCCGAGTCACGTTCCTCGGCACCGGGACCTCGCACGGCGTGCCGATGATCGGGTGCCGCTGCGCAGTGTGCCGGTCACATGATTCCCGCGACCGGCGGTTGCGTCCGTCCATCCATCTCGACGTGGCCGACGGCCCAGCGTTACTGGTGGATACGTCCACCGACCTGCGGCAGCAGGCACTGACGCACGATCTCACCAGGGTCGACGCCGTGCTCTTCACGCACAGCCACGCCGACCACGTCATGGGTCTCGACGAACTACGGCGGTTCAACGCGCTCAAAGGCTCCGGAATCCCCGTGTACGCCGACGTTGCAACCGGCGCCGAACTCGGCCGCATCTTCGCGTATGCCTTCTCGGCCCCCTCGGCCCCCTCGGGCGCCGGGGGCGGTGTGCCGGAACTGGCGCTGACTGTCATCGACGGCCCGTTCGTGGTCGATGGGGTGACCGTCGTGCCGGTGCCGATCCTGCACGGCCGGCGGCCGATTCTGGGGTTCCGGGTGGGGAACTTCGCCTACCTCACCGATTGCAGCGCCATCCCGGAGTCGTCGTATGCGCTGCTTGATGGGCTCGACATCCTGGTGCTCGATGCCCTGCGCCACCGCCCGCATCCGACCCACTTCACGGTGACCGAAGCCGTGGCGGCGGCCACGCGCATCGGCGCGCGCCAGACCTATTTCACCCACATCTGCCACGACTTGCCCCATGCCGCGACGTGCGCGGCGTTGCCGGTCGGAATGGCGCTGGCCCACGACGGACTGGTGGTGACCATCGACACGCAGGGGACGCCGGCTGGTCTGGCTGTGCGGGCGGGGCAGGCCTGAGCGTGGAGGTCATTCATTTTCCCGACGACCCGCGGCCCGTGCGCTGGGTGAGCCCGGTGCTCGCTCTCGGCAATTTCGACGGCCTGCACCGCGGCCACCAGA
>JANNEJ010000433.1:0-4139 GCA_031378585.1 Acidobacteriota bacterium
GTTGTAGTTCCGCAGCTCCGTCAGCGTCTTCACGGGTGCGCCGGGGCCGAGGGACGCGAGCCACAGATTGAAGTCACGCTTCATTCCATACTTGAAGACCACCGAGCAGGCGGCGTCGTTGCCCTTGTTGTTGGTGGGACCGACGCACAGGGGCCACGTGTTGAAGTTGCGGGTCGGCGTGCCGTCCACGTAGCTCGGGATGTCGACGTTGTCGACAATCGTCGCGCCCTCGCGCTTCATGATCGCAATCGCCTCTTCCATCACTGCCAGCTGTTGCGCGTTGATGCCGCCCACGAGCGCGCCGGTGTCTGGCCGCGCGACGGCCCGGTAGAAACCGGCCCGCGGAATGCCGATGCGCGCGCCCTGCAGGCCCGCCAGGCGCAGAAAGCGGGTGTAGTCGCGACCCGGCGGCGCGATGCACACGTTGGTGTCTGGGTCCTTCGGGTCGGCGCCCACCATCGGGCCCAGCAGGATCGCGGCATCGGCGACCGTGCGCGCCATCGGGCCCGCGGTGTCCTGATCGGCCGTAATCGGCGCGATGCCGTAGCGGCTGATCAGCCCGACCGTGGGTTTGATGCCGACGATCATGGTCTGGTTCGACGGGCTCAGAATCGACCCCGAGGTCTCGGTGCCGATGCTGGCCGCCCAGAAACTGGCTGCCGTGCCGATGCCAGAACTCGACCCTCCAGTGTTCATCGTGGGGCGTCCGTCGCTGGTCGCGGTGCGCGGGTCGGTGCGCGGGTCGTACGGGTTCATGCCGTACTGGAAGAGCGCGCTGTAGTTGCCGGGCATGCCGGCCGCCACCCAGTTGGCAAACTCGGTGAGCACTGTCTTGGCCAGGATGATTGCGCCGGCGTCACGCAGGTGCTTGATGAGCGTGGCGTCGTACGGGGGAGCGAACCCGGCGAAGGCCAGACCGCCGCCGGTGGTGGGCATGCTCGTCGTGTTGATGATGTCTTTCACCGCAATGGGGATGCCGTGGAGCGGCCCACGTACGCGGCCCGCCGCCCGCTCGCGATCGAGGAACGTGGCGTCCTGCATCGCACTCGGACTGATCGCAGCGGTGGCATTCAACCGGTCTTCGTACCGGTTGATGCGGTCGAGGTACATCTGCACCAGCTCGCGCGAGGTCACCCGTCCGTCGGTGAGTGCATTCTGGAGCTCGAAGATCGACGTCTCGACGATGTCGACCCGGTGGCTCTGCGTCCCGATGCGGTCAGGCTGATCCTGTCCCCCGCTTTGTGCGCCAACACCGATGGCTGTTGCGATGACTGCGGCGCCGAGGAACAACGCGTGTTTCATGGTGACCTCCAGAGTTCAGGTGAACGACACACCGACGACAGCCGATGAACCGACCAGCGCTAGGGCGCCGAAGCCGGCGGCACGCGCTTCCTGCTGGCCTGCTCGAAGGCGTAGGCCAGCTCAATGAGCCGTGGCTCGCTGCACGCGAGACCCGAGAAGCTCACGCCGAAGGGAATTGGCTTCGCGTTGAATCCCTCCGGGAATTCCGGCGTGGGCGCGTTGGCCACCAGGGCGAACGGCACGATCACGGTGGGATACCCCGGCTTGGCGGCGATGCCTGCGCCGCTCGCGCCCGGGAACAGGATGGCGTCGAGCGTCTGCGCCTTCATCACCTCGTCGATGCCGTGCGTGGCGCCGAGGCGAATGTCCTTGGCGCGGTCGGCCTCCCAGCGTGGCTTGTCCTTTGTGAGGTCCATCTCGTCGGACACGTCGAGATTGGCCTGGCCGTATTTGATGGCACCGCGGCTCTGATGCGCCACATTCCACTGGCGTAGTTCAGTCAGCGTCTTCACCGGGCCCGTGCCGTTCAGGGTCGCAAGCCACGCATTGAAGTCGCGCTTCATGCCGTACTTCAGCACCACCGAACAGTTCGAGTCCTTGCCCTTGGCCCCGTCGGTGCCAGAGCAGGTGCTCCAATTGAGGAAGTTGCTCTTCGCGTCGGTGTCGACGATGCTCGGAATGTCGGCCGGATCCACGATCACCGCGCCTTCCTGCTTCAGGATCTCGATGGCTTCGGCCATCGCCTTGGCCTGAGTCTCGCTCAGCCCGCCGCGCGGTTCCTTCTCTCCTGGCACGCTGAGCTTGTCGAAGTAGAACGCCCGCGGAATGCCGATGCGCGCGCCCTTCAGGCCATCGCGCTTCAAGTGCACGCTGTAGTCGCGGTTGAGCGGCGGAATACACAGACGCGTGGCCGCGTCATTCGGATCGGGTGACGCACCCTCCATGGCGCCCAGCATCATCGCCGCATCGGCCACGTACTTCGCCATCGGACCGGCGGTGTCTTGATCGGCGGTGATCGGAATGATGCCGTAGCGGCTGATGCGGCCCACCGTGGGCTTGATGCCCGCCAGCATGTTCTGGTTCGACGGACTCAGCACCGAGCCCGACGTCTCGCTGCCCACATTGGCGGCCCAGAAATTGGCGGCGGTGCCGATGCCCGAACTGGACCCGCCAGTGCTGGCCACTGGGCGGCCATCACCGGTGGCCTCGCGCGGATCGCGTCGCGGGTCGTACGGGTTCATGCCGTAGCCGCCCAGGCCGCTGTAGTTGCCAGGCATGCCCTGGGCGATGAAGTTGGCGAGTTCCGTCATCACCGTCTTGGCGATGATGATGGCGCCGGCCTCGCGCAGATTCCTCGTGAGCGTGGCTTCGTAGGGCGGGATAAGCCCTTCGAAGGCGAGCGCACCGCCGGACGTGGGCATGTCGGTCGTGTGGATGTTGTCTTTGAGCGCCACCGGTATGCCGTGGAGCGGTCCGCGTACCCTGCCGGCCGTGCGTTCCGCATCGAGCCGGTCCGCCTCGTCGAGCGCCTTCGCGTTGACGCTGATGGTGGCGTTCAGCGTGTGCTCGTACATCCCGATCCGTTGCAGGTACTGCTCCACGAGTTGCCGCGACGTGACGCGGCCTTCGGCCATGGCCGACTGCATGTCGGCAAAGCTCGCCTCTGCGACCGAGAACGGTGCGGCGGGCGGGGCGGGGGTGGGTACGGGAGCCGTGGAGCACGCGGACCAAGCCGCGGCGCACACGAGGACGGACGTCGATCGCACTGTGATCATGGCTCTCGCTGAGCGAAAGGCGATGGTGGAGCAAATCGTCGTGCGGAGTCAACTCCTCACGCGCCAGCTGCGGGAGCCGTCTAGAACGTCGCGTTGAGGAAGCCCAGCAGAATGTGGTTGCGTCGGTCGGGACCGCGGGCGCTGTCGATCGCCTGATTGAGGTAGCCGACCTCCAGGCGCGCACGCGGACCCACGCCCACGCCGACGCCGGCAAAGAGGCGATTCTGATCGAAGCCAGAGGCCGTTCGCGGCGTGTCGTTCAGGTGCACGAACACCTCGTCCCACACGACGAGGGCGGGGCCGCCGGCGCGTGCCCCGAGCTGACGGGTGAGCCGGGCGAACTGACGGTAACGCCACGCCGTCTCGCCATTGCCCTCGATCCATCGCTCCTCGAGCCGTGAGCGCCACTGGATCTGCAACGCCGGCCGGTTCAGCCGTCCAACCCACAGATACTGCTGCCACGCGCGGTGCTCCTGCAGCACGTCGCCGTCTGGCGGGTAGCTCGGCGTGTAGCCGTACCCGGCCCACAGGCTCGACCTCGGCGTCAGGTCGAGGCCGACGGCTGGCCGCACCAGCAACTGGTCCATGTCGTCGACACCGTCGCGCGTGCGTCCTTGCAGCTCGAAGTACCACCGCCATGGTGATGCGGTGCCGGCCCGCTCCTGCACCGTCGCGTTCCACCACACCCGGCCGTCAGTGACGACTTGGGCCGAGGCCGCTGTAGACTCCGCGACCATCACCGTCACGACGAGCAGACGGCATGCTCGCGAGCCCAAGGCGGCCGCCCGGGGGAAGAACTCTCTGCTGTTGGTCATCCTGCGTACGTCTCCAGCTACGGTAGCGAGCCGGCGGCGTCGGGACAAATACATAACCGCTATGCCGTCCATAGAGTCAGCATCGCGATAGGCGCGGGCGCCTCGCCCCGGCGCGTGCGCGGCTCACCGCGCTCGTCAGGCGGTTGCAATCCAGACGGGCCGTAGCGCCAACGCTACTTGTCGCTCAGCGTCTTGCGCGGGAAGACGTCAATTGCGTCGCCAATCACGATCGTCATCAGGTCGTAGC
>JANNEJ010000497.1:0-1512 GCA_031378585.1 Acidobacteriota bacterium
GCCGGCGGGCGGCCGAGAACCCCGAGGCGTTTCCACCGCACGAGCGGTGCATCATCTTCGGCGCGGGTCCGCCGATTCTCCCTGGGCCGTACAACAACAACCTCCAGATCGTGCAGACGCCCGGAGCGGTGGTCGTCATGACCGAGATGATTCATGACGCGCGCATCGTGCCGCTGGACCGGCCGCCTTCACCCCCGACGGACGTCCGTTCGTGGCTGGGCTCCTCGCGCGGCAGGTGGGAGGGCGATACGCTGGTGATCGAGACGACGCACTTCAATGACGAGACCAGTCTGAGGGGTTCCGACCATTACCTGCGGGTCATCGAGCGCTTGTGGCTCGAGGGGGCCGACGCGCTGCGCTACGAGTTCACAATCGACAACCCGACGGCGTTCACGCGGCCGTGGAGTGGGGCCCTCACGTTGACGCGCACGAGCGACCGCATGTACGAGTTCGCGTGCCACGAGGCAAACTACGGCCTGCCGAACATGCTGCAGGCGGCGCGCTACGAGGAGCGAAAGGCCGCGGAGCGGCGCTGAGCCCCGCACGCTGGTGATCGCCTGGGCCAACGCCGGCGCCACGCCGAGGATCTCACATTGGCGTTCCACGGCTGCTGACCCGCATGCTCGCGAAGTTGGCGCGGGGCGCTAGACGACGACGAGGTGCGTCGACCTGGCCGCCGGTACCGCTGAGACTGGGATGGACTGGTCGAACGTGGCCAAGCGTCCTCGATGCCGCACGGCCAGCGCGAGCAGGTAGAGATCGGTGACCTGCCGCCCGCCGTGAATGCGGTCGGCGACGATGGCGGTCCCGTCGAGAATCGAGACGTCATCTGGCCAGAACGCGTGGTTCGTGCGCTCGACAAACGCGCCCACGTGCGCGATCACGTCGCTGGCCCTGAACTGCAGGTTGGGGCTGTAGCCGGGGTGGGACATGATTCGCACGACTCCGTTCTCCGTGATCGGGCAGCTGGCCCATCCGGCCTTTTCGTGCGCGGCCCACCAGGTGTGCGCGCGCTCGTGGAATGCGTGGTCCGGGTCGAGCAATGCGATGACGACGTTCACGTCAAGGATGGACCGCACCACTCACACGCCTTCCTGATCTCGCAGGCGCTGCACGTGTTCGAGGGCCACGATCCCGCCGCGCGAGGGCATGAGCGGCACACCGCGTCGAAAGCGAGGACGTGCAGCCGGCGCTGCGGCGGGTGCCGCCAACCCGCGGCGTGCCAGCTCCGACAAGACCTGGCCAGCCGTTCGACCCTCCCGCTGCGCCAGTTCCTTCGCCGCCTGAAGCACGTCGTCTTCGATGTCCAGCGTGGTTCGCATGCATCTGATGCTATTGCATCACTCGTGCCGCGTCCAGTGCGCCAGGCTCACTGGACGCCAGTCCCGGTATCGTCGGTGTGGCAGAACGTCAGCTCCCCTCATCGATGTGCCGGTCAAGACCATCCTGATCGATCCCGACTATCCGAGCGTGCTGTATGTCGGCAGCGACCGTGGTGTCTGGAGAAGCGTC
>JANNEJ010000552.1:0-2693 GCA_031378585.1 Acidobacteriota bacterium
GCGGCCCCGCTCGATGATGTTGATCTCGTCGCCGCCGTTGGGACCGTTCTCGTTGTTCCACACGGCGCCGGTGTCGGGATGGACGATGAGCGCCAACGTGTTGCGGTGTCCCAGCGTGTAGATCTCGGGCCGGTCGCCTGGTAGACCCACACACGGGGTGTCGTCGGGGCCCGTGCCGTCGTCGTGCAGCCGCAGGATCTTGCCGCGCAGACTCGCCGGTTCCTGGGCCACGTTCTTGATGTTGCCGCCCGTTGACATATAGACCATGCCGTCGCGGCCAAAGACCACGCGGCCGTTCAGTCCCGAGTTGCCGTCGTAGGCCTCTGGCACCACGAGGTCGCGCACATCGGTGAGCGCCGCTCCGTCGAGCCGGCCGCGCGCGAGTACCGGCGTGCCGCGTCCGTTCTCGACCGGCTTCGTGTAGGTCAGGTAGACCAGGCGGTTCTCAGCAAAGCGCGGATGCAGCGCCACGTCCATGAGGCCGCCGTTGCCGTCGGTGCGCACACGCGGCACGCCGGCGATCGGGGTCGGATCGAGGCGTCCGTCGCGCACGATGCGGAGCCGCCCTGGGCGCTCCGTGACGAGCATGCCTCCGTCTGGCAGGAAGGCCAGGCTCCACGGGTGCGACAGGCCCCTGACGACCACGCTCACGCGGATGCGCAGCTGCTGCTCGGCAGTCACGAACTCGAACGGCCCAGCACCCAAGGGCGGCACCGGCAGGCCGACGCCAGGCGGCACCTGCGCGTGGCCCACGACGAGCATGCCGACGACGACCGCCACCGTCATGGCGAGCCTGCGTGCGTTGGGACGAGCCATTATCCACACCTCCCTAGACATCTCCAAAGGCCGACATCGCCACGAATGACGCACGTTGGCTTGACCCGTGGCCGACACCTCGGCGCAGTATAGGGCCGGCAGGGCCGATCGCGTGCGCCCCGCGCTTGCCGCCTATCGGGGCTGGCCACCGTCGGGTGGCTGTGCCTTCAGCACGTCTTCCGGGGTCCGTTTCTCCATCTGGAACATCGCGTCCACGACGGCGTAGTCTTTGTAGCCCAGGCGGGCGATCGGCCGGATCCTGAGGATGTCGATGCGCCCGTCGGCGGTGAGGACGTCATCGTCGATGTGCACCGCGACGACCTTGCCGATGACGACGTGGTGCTGCGACGACGGTTGGTGACCGGGCAGCCGCACGACCTGGTGCAAGCGGCATTCGAAGTGCACGGGTGAACCCTTCACGCGCGGTGGACCGACGAGGCGAGAGGGCAACGGTTCGAGCCCCACCGCCGCCAGTTCGTCGACGCCGCGTGCGGTGATGCGCGCCGATTCGTTCATCTGATGCCTCTGCGCCCACGTCGCCATGTTGTAGACGAACTCGCCGGTGGCCTCCACGTTGGCCACCGAATCTTTCTTGCCGCCGTCTTCCTCGTGCACACCGGCCGAGAACATCACGAAGGGCGGATCGTAGCTGAGCAGGTTGAAGAAGCTGAACGGCGCAAGGTTGACCACGCCGGCCGCGCTCAGCGTGGTAATCCACCCGATCGGCCGCGGCAGGACGCAGGCCTTGAGCGGGTTGTAGCGCAGGCCGTGGTCGTTCTTGTCGGTGTCGTAGTACATCCGCCAGAGCCTCCGGCATCAGAATACCGCGGTGGCCTTCATGAAGCGCGTCGTGCCCTGATTCGAGCGCCGGCCGAAGTCCGCCGGGGCCCGGACGACTGTTGGCACGAGCAGGTGCCTTGTCTAGGACGTGCGTTCGTGTCTCTTGGACCAGTCCCTCACATCCAGCTCCTTGAAGCGCGCAAAGTCTCTGACGTTGAAGGTGATGAGCGCGAGCCCGTTCGCGTGGGCAATGGCCGCGACCTGGCCATCGGCAAACGGCGCGGGTCTCCCAAGCGCCTCCAGCCGGGCCCGCTCATACCCGTGCCACGTCGCGGCGGCTGCGTCGTACGCAAGAATCGGAAACGACGCCTGTACCACGTCGTGCAGATAGCTCTCGAGGGCGTCCCGACGCTTTCCACGCGGGAGTCGGCGGCAGCCATACGTCAACTCGTGCCACACCGGAGCAGCAATGGCACTCTCGTGCCCATGCACCTCGAGGCGCTTGATCATGTGCGGGTGGGGGGTCTTCGTCATCGGTGCCGACACGACGCTCGTGTCCAGCAGATACCGCAACGTCACAGCGACACCTTGCGCCCGAGCTCCTTATTCCGCAGCGACGTCGCGAAGTCCGGCTCGAGACCAACGTCCTGCAGTGGGTGTGTGCTGAGGAAGTCCTTGTAGACGTCTCCAAACCGGGGGCGGCCGGTGCGCGAGCGCTCGAACTCCCTCAGCGAAACGACGACCGCAACTGGCTTGCCTCGTCGCGTCAACTCGATCGTGATGCCGGCCTCGGCCTGATCGACAATCGTGGGGAGGCTGGTCCTCGCCTCGGCGATGGAATACCGGTGGGACATGTCAGTAATGTACATGTTTATGTACATTTGTTTCAATCCGCTCGCCGCCGGGGTGTAGACGCGAACCCGGTGCTACCCAACCCACCAGGGTGGATGACGCGCCATAGCGCGACGTGCAAAGAGTCATCTGCCGACCGACGCTACTTATTCGCCGGGGGCTTCCAGTTGAGGATCAGCGTGATCGGCGCGCCGGTGGCGTCCCCCACCGGCTGGTTGATCAAGAAGCGGCCGTCGCGCGCGACC
>JANNEJ010000590.1:0-4459 GCA_031378585.1 Acidobacteriota bacterium
GCGCATCGAGGGCTGGCGCGGACACGTCGGGGCATCGGCGCAGCGTTACGCGCAGCTCTCGGCTGAACACCCGGCCATGGCCGCCATCGTCGCGGAAGCCTCTGCCAAGCGCGAAGTACAAGCCGGGCACTGGCACGAGGCGCTGGCGGCCTACGACCGCTGGCTGGCGCTCGAGCCCGAGGACGTCGAGGCCGGACTGGAACGTGCGCAGACGCTCGACCGGCTCGGACGCACGGCGGAAGCCGTGGAGGCCTGGCGCGCCGTGACGTTGCGAGTGCCGGCGAGCAGCGTGGCGCGGGACGCGGTGTCGCGGGCCGACCGTCGTGGGCAGATGAGCCTGGACCTCTTCACCTCAGGCGTGTCGGCCGACGGCGCCGCGCGTGGCCAGCTGCTCGATCTCGTGGATGGCGGCGTGGCGCTCTCCCGCGGATTCGGCGGCTACGGCCGTCTGCGTCTGCGGGCGTTTGGCGGTCCATCGGCGGGGCGAGCGCCGGGCCGTGAATGGCGCGGCGGCCACGCCGGCGCCGACCTCGGCTTCGCGCTTCGGCCCTCGGTCGACGTGACGTCGACACTTACCGCCCGCACGCTCAACGGCGTGGGTACACAGTGGTTCGGTCGGACGGCCGCGACCTGGCGCATGTCCGACGAGGTGCGCGTGATGGCCGGCGCCGAGCGGGTGCTCGTGCTCGACAACGCGTTTTCGCTCGAATCAGGCCTGGCGGCTACTGGCGCGGTCGTGGGTGCCCGCTGGCAGCCCAGCACCAGCGGGTCGGTGGATGCCTCGGCGGGTCGGCTCACCATGAGCGACGGCAACGCGCGCACGCAATTGCGAGTCGATGCGTCGCGGCGTCTCTGGCACCGCGTGCACGAACTCCGCCTCGTCGGCGCAAGCGAGTACCTCGCGCACGACGACACGACGACGCAGTATTTTTCGCCGGCCTCGTTCTGGCGCCACGACCTCGGCCTCGAGGGACGGCGCTGGTTGGCCACGCCGCGGTTCTTCGGAGACCGCGAGCGCTGGGTGTCCGCGGCGTATCTCTACGGCGGTGACAACCGTGGCGTGCGGTACCACACGGCGCGCATCGGTGCGGCCTACGAGTTCGCGGGTGGCGCGGGCCTGGTGGCCAATGCGCTCATCGTGCGCTCGCGGGTCTATGATGGCGCGCAGGTCTCGGCCGGGCTGCGCTTCAGGCACGTGCCGACCCCCTCACGATGACGTACCGTCGCGCCCGCGTCCTCCGCAGGTGTCTCAGCCTGTCGGTGGCCGCTCTCGTCACCGCGCTGTCGGCGGCCTGTGGATCGGCGCGCGCCGACCGTGAGCTCGTGCAGCGCTCATGGCACGGCTACCGCGCGCGCTTCGTGACCGCCGATGGGCGCGTCGTGCGACCCGAGCACGACGGCGACTCCGTCTCAGAAGCGCAGGCCTACACCCTGCTCCGCGCCGTCTGGATGAACGACCAGCCCACGTTCGACCGCGTGTGGGACTGGTCGCGCCGGCATCTGGCCCGCACCGGTCGTGACGCCTCGTCACTCTGGGCCTGGCATTGGGTCGAGCAGGAGGGCGGGCGCGTGGCCGACTGGAACCCGGCGACCGACGCCGATACCGACGCGGCGCTCGCGCTCATCATGGCGTCGGAGCGCTGGCCTGCTCCCTCCGTGACCGGCCTTCCTGCCTATGCCACGGCCGCACGCGCCACGCTCGGTGACCTCATGGCTCATGCCGTCGTGACCGACGACGAGGGCACGGCACTGATGCTGCCTGGCGCGTGGGCCGACGATCGGGCGACGGGGCAGGGCGTCGTGTTGAACCCGTCGTACTTGTCGCCGGCCGCCTACCGGGCGTTCGCCGCGTTCTCGGGCGACGGCCGCTGGGCGCAGCTCGCCGACGACAGCTACGTCGTACTCGAGGCCTTCTGCCCAGAGAACCAGGCGCCAGTGCCCACCCCGGACTGGATCCGCTGGCACGGCAAGGCTCGCTGGGAGCCCGAGGGCGCGGATGCCAAGTCGAGCTGGGACGCCATTCGCATCCCGTGGCGGGTCGCCACCGACTTCCTGTGGTTCCGCACGCCACGAGCGCAGCGCTTTCTGACGAGATGCGTCGACCCGGTGATTGACCAGGCGCGCAGGACGGGCCGCGGGTTGACCGTCGAGCGGTCGCTCGACGGTCGCCCCACGGGAGCGGAGGATCATCCATTGGCCAACGCGATCTACGCCTTTGGTGCATCGAGCCCGGCCGACCGCGATCGCCTGCTCGGCCTCGTGCGCGATCGCGTGACCGATTCCGCCAGCGGGCTGTTCTTCGGCGAGACCGATCGCTACTACGTGAACAGCCTCGCGTATCTGCCGTTCCTCGTGCGGTCCGGCGGCTATTCGCGCCCACGCGCGCGCTGACGACCGGCACCGGCAGCGCTGCACAGCGCAACCCGCGGTGACGCCGCCACGGAACCAAACACCGCACCTGGTGTCCAATCTTTACAACCGACGACAATCGGGCCCGATAGTCGTCCTTCACATGCGCGTGACCGCGCCTCGGCTGGGCGGAACATGCGCGAGGAGGACAGGCTATGCCTCGCGATCTGTTCGGAAACGTCACGGCGCCGTTTGCCGGCGTCGGCGCGCGGTCGCGCTACACGGTGCCCCTGTCACTTGCGGCCCACACGTTCGTCGTCGCCGCAGTCGTCGTCGTGCCGCTCGTGGCGTCCGACGCATTGCCTGCGCTGCGTTCGCGTCTCGCGGTGTCGATGGTCACGCAGGTCGTGCCACCAGAGCCGCCGCGTCCGCGCGTGATTCGCCCGGTTGACGTCGCGGTGCCGAATCAGCACGCCGCGCCGCTCGACGTGCCCGACCGGATCACCGAGGAACCGGCGTGGCAAAGGGATCCGATGGCCACCGCCAACGACGGCGTCGGCATCATGACCGGCATCGAGAGTGGCATCGACACGCTCGAGCCACTGCCCCCGCCGCCCGTGGAGAGGCCGCCGGCCAAGGTGCCCGTGGGCGGTGTCGTCAAAGCGCCCTCGAAGATCTTCGACGCCGCGCCGGTCTATCCCGCCATCGCGCAGTCGGCGCGCGTGCAAGGGATCGTGATCATCCAGGCCACGATCGGCGTGGATGGCCAGGTGATCGACGCCACGGTGCTGCGCTCGGTGCCGCTGCTCGACGACGCCGCGCTGGCCGCCGTGCGGCAATGGCGCTACACCCCCACGCGCCTCAACGGCGCCCCGGTGGCCGTCGTGATGACGGTGACAGTGCACTTCCGGCTGGGGTGATGGCGTGAGTGCCGGCCATGCAGCAGCGGCAACAGTAGCGGTACGAGAAAACGGCCCCGGCGGGATGTCCCGCGCGGGGCCGTTCAATGCATCCCGAGCCCCGAGCCCCGTCTCGATCCCTAAATGTTCTTCAACAGTGCCTTGACCTTGTCGGTGGCTTCCCAGGTCATGCCCTTCTTGCCGAAGTGTCCGTAGTTGGTCGTCTGCGAGTAGATCGGCCGACGCAGGTTCAACTGCTCGATGATCTCGGCCGGCTGGAAGTTGAACACGCGGTTGACGGCGCGGACGATCTTCGCAGCAGGCACGGTGGCCGTGCCAAACGTCTCGATGTGCACGCTCACCGGATCGGGATAGCCGATCGCGTAGGCGAACTGCACCTCGCAGCGCTCGGCGAGCTTGGCAGCCACGATGTTCTTCGCCACCCAGCGGCCCATGTAGGCCGCGCTGCGATCGACCTTGCTCGGATCCTTGCCCGAGAACGCGCCGCCGCCGTGACGGCCCATGCCGCCGTAGGTGTCGACGATGATCTTGCGGCCGGTCAGGCCAGTGTCGCCCTGTGGTCCGCCGATCACGAACCGTCCGGTCGGATTGATGAGGAACTGCGTCTTGGCGGTGAGCATCTTTGCCGGCAGCACCTTGCGCACCACGTGCTCGATGCAGAAGCGCTCGATCTCTTTGTGCGACACGTCGGCGGCGTGCTGCGTCGAGATCACGACGTTCGAGATGCCGACCGGCTTGTGGTCCTCGTAGATCACCGAGACCTGCGACTTGGCATCGGGCCGCAGCCACGGCACCGCGCCGCTCTTGCGGATGCGCGTCAGCTCGCGGCCCAGACGGTGCGCAAACATGATCGGCGCCGGCATCAGCTCGGGCGTCTCGTTGCTGGCGTAGCCGAACATCAGCCCCTGGTCGCCGGCGCCCTGCTTGGCGGTCTTCTTGCCGGTGGCCTTGCGGGCATCGACGCCCTGGGCGATGTCGGCCGACTGCTGGGTCACCAGCAGGTTGATGAACACCTTGTCGGCATGGAAGACGTCGTCGTCGTTGACGTAGCCGATCTCGCGGATCGCATCCCGCGCGATCTTCTCGAAGTCGAGCTTGGCCTTGGTCGTGATCTCGCCGCCGATGACGACGACGTTCGACTTCACGAACGTCTCACAGGCCACGCGGCTGAGCTTGTCTTGCGCGAGGCA
>JANNEJ010000620.1:0-3091 GCA_031378585.1 Acidobacteriota bacterium
AAACGATGCGTCCGACGTCACTTCTTCCTCGTCCACACCGAGTTGCTCGACGATGATGCTCTTCACCTTGTCCGCTACGGCCATCTGGCCCTCCTACGTGTACATCCCGCCATTCACTGCGAGAACCTGCCCTGTAATATACGACGCCTCGTCGGATGCGAGGAAACAGACCGCCGACGCGACGTCGGCAGGCGTGCCCAGGCGTCCGAGCGGAATCTGCGCCGTCCACTGGTCTTGCGAGCCCTCTACGAGGGCTTTCGTCATATCGGTTGCGACAAATCCCGGCGCCACGGCATTCACCGTGACGTTGCGCGAGCCCACTTCCCGGGCCAGCGACTTGCACAGCCCGATCAAGCCGGCCTTCGACGCCGCGTAATTGGCCTGGCCGGCATTGCCCATCTGGCCCACGACCGAACTGATCGCGATGATGCGGCCACTCCGCTGCTTCAACATGGGCTTGAGCGCCGCCTGGCACAGCGTGAACGCGGCGGTGAGGTTGGTGCCGATGACGTCGTCCCAGTCGGCGCGCTTCATGCGCAGCATGAGCTGGTCGCGCGTAATGCCGGCGTTGCTCACCAGGATATCGAGCCGCCCGTAGGCCGCCACCACCCCGCTCACCGCCGCCACGACCGCGTCGGCGTCGGTCACGTCGAGCGGCACCACGGCGGCCAACCCGCCGGCAGCCACGATGTCGTCGACGACGGTCTGCGCATTGGTGCCCCGCGCCGCCGCCGCCACGGTGGCGCCCTCCGCCGCCAGTTGGAGCGAAATGGCGCGGCCAATGCCCCGCGACGCCCCCGTTACCAGCGCTACCCGCCCCTCAAACCGATTCATGATGCGTCGCTCGTCCGTGCGGCGCCAGCGCCGAAAAGAGCCTCGATGGCCGCCAGGCCCGCCGGCTGTTCCAAATTGAGGACCGTCGCATCGCGTGCGACTTTCCTGATGAGTCCGCTCAGCACAGTGCCCGGACCCACCTCAACATATGCGCTCACTCCATCGGATGCAAGGCGCCGAAGCGTCGCGTCCCAGCGCACCGGCGCGGAGACCTGGTGAATGAGCGCGGCCACGGCTGCCTGCGCGTCGAGCTTCGGCGCGGCGTCCACGTTGGCGACGACGGGAACTCGCGGGTCGCGCACAGGCACCGACCTTAGCTCCGGCGCGAGCCGCGCTTGGGCCGGGGCCATCAGCGCACAGTGGAACGGCGCGCTCACCTGCAGTGGGATCACGCGCTTTGCGCCACGGGCCTTGGCACATTCGCCCGCCCGGGCCACGGCCGCGGCGGTGCCGGCGATCACGATTTGGCCGGCGGCATTCAGATTGGCGGGACTGACGACGTCGCCCTGGGCGGCCTCGTCGCACGCCGCGCGAACCGCGTCTTCGTCGAGGCCAAGGATGGCGGCCATGGCGCCGTGCCCGACGGGCACGGCCTCTTGCATATACCTGCCGCGGTGGTGCACCAGGCGGACGGCATCGGCAAATGCCAGGGTACCCGCGGCCACGTGCGCAGAGTATTCGCCAAGGCTGTGGCCGGCGACGACATCCGGCCGCAAGCCGCGCGCATCGAGCACGCGCCAGGCCGCCACGCTCACCGTGAGGATGGCGGGTTGTGTGTTTTCTGTCAGCGTCAGACGCTCGGCCGGGCCCGTGAAAATGAGCTCGCTCAGCCGCCACCCGAGCACCTGGTCGGCTTCGTCGAACGTCGCGCGCGCTTCGGGGAATGCCTCGGCCAGCGCCTGGCCCATGCCAACCGATTGCGACCCTTGCCCAGGAAACACGAACGCCTTCATGACTGGTGCTCCATCGCCCGTGCCACGCGCGCAGCCACCTGCGGCACCATGCCGTCGGCCGCGAACCTCGAGGCCGCCACGACGGCGTTGCGAATCGCCTTCGACGACGATCGTCCGTGACAGACCAGCATCAGGCCCGAGACGCCCAGCAGCGGGGCCCCGCCGTACTCCGAGTAGTCCACACGCTTGCGAAACCGTCGAAACGCCCGCCGCGACAGGAGGTACCCCATCTGACTCGAGAACGTGCTCGACAACTCAGCGCCAAGCAGTGCCTCGACAGTTTCGACGAGTCCTTCGCACAGCTTCAGTGCGACGTTTCCGGTAAAGCCGTCGCAGACGATCACGTCGGCGTTGCCCGAGAAGACGTCACGGGCTTCGACGTTGCCTACGAACCGAACCGGTGCCGACTTCAATAGTCGGAACGCTTCGCGCGTCAAGTCGTTGCCCTTGCCCTCTTCTTCGCCAATCGAGAGCAGCCCTACGCGCGGCGCGCCCACACCAAGCAGCAGGCCGGCATACACGGCGCCCATGATCCCAAATTGCAGCAGATGGGACGGGCGGCATTCAAGCGTGGCCCCAGCATCGAGCAGCACGGCCATGCCGGTGCGGGTAGGAATCGCCGGCGCAAGCGCCGGACGATCGACGTTGGGCAGCATGCCGAAGGCACCGTGCGCGGCCATGACTGCCGCGCCGGTGTGCCCGGCCGACACGACCCCAGAGGCGTCCCCTCGCGCCACCAGTTCGGTCGCGACGCGCACTGAGGCGCGCGGCTTGCGCCGCAGCGCCAGTGCGGGGGACTCGCTCATGCCGATGACGTCGGGGGCTTCAACCACCAGCACATCGAGTGCGTGGCGGTCGGGATACCGCGCCAGTTCGGCCTCGATCGCCGATGGCTCACCAACGAGCGTCACGGCGACGCCCGAGTGCCGGGCGGCCGCGAGCGCGCCGTCTACGACCTTCGACGGGGCGTGGTCGCCCCCCATCGCGTCGACCGCGATGCGCGACGACGTCAGCGCGCTACTCCTCGTCGACGGCGCGGACCTGCCGCTCGTTGTAGAAGCCGCAGAAGGCGCACACGCGGTGCGGAGCCTTCGGCTCGGCGCACTGGGGGCACGCGCCCGCCGTGGAGGCCACCAGCGTGTCGTGGGTGCGGCGCTTGCGGCCGCGGGTCTTCGAGTGTCGGCGTTTAGGATTGGGCATCGTCTTTGGTCCGCGGAGAGACAAGCGCCTGGAGTGCGGCTAGGCGCGGATCCAGCCACTGCGGGTTGCACTGGCAGCGCTCGGTGTTGAGGTTGGTGCCGCAC
>JANNEJ010000669.1:0-6625 GCA_031378585.1 Acidobacteriota bacterium
GGCCAGGGCGCCATCGTGAACGTCATCACGAAGGCCGGCACGAACCGCTTCGAAGGGTCCGCCAAGTACATCGTCGTCAACGACGACTGGGACAAACAGAACTCCACGACCAACGAGGTCACAGAGGCCTCGAACGCACGCGTGAAGTTCGACCAGAGGAACCCGACGTATACCTTCACGTTCGGCGGGCCGCTGTGGCGCAACAAGGCCTGGTTCTTCGGCTCGTACGAGTACGCCACAAACACCACACCGCGCCGGCAGACGGCCGGGCCGATCCCCGAGGACTACCAGCAGGCCACCGAGAACAAGTTCCTGAATGTCCGCGGCACGTATCAGATCGCCAATGGCCACCAGGCATGGGTGAAGTACTTCCGCTCGCCCACCGACGGGTTCGTCATCGACTACTGGGGCGCGCCAGGCGCCGGCGAGCTCGAAGCGCTGACCTCGCAGAACCAGGGCTCGAGTTCATGGGCCGCCCAGTGGACGGGCGTGATTCGTGACAACTGGTCCATCGAGGCCGCCGGGGGAACGTTTGCCAGCACCATCGACGTCACGACGTTCGAGAATGGCCGCAACGGAACCAACGCCCCGGTGCTCTCGCAGGCCGACGGCCGCAACTACAACGGCGCCACCTTCGACGGCTTCGTCGATCGGCCACGCCAGCAGGCCAATGTCGCCAGCACGTGGTTCTTCAACCTCGGCTCGCGCAGCCACAACGTGAAGGCAGGCCTCGACTACCAGACCGTGGAGTCGGGCGCGCTCTTCAACTACCCGAACAGCCAGTATTTCATCGCCGAGTCGTTCAACCAGGCCGCCGGCACCTTCGTGCCGCTGTTCCGCCGCGACTATCAGGCCGGCGACTCGACCGCGAGCGGCCAGAACCTGGCCTTCTACCTGCGTGACAAGTTCGACGTCACGAGCAAGCTCTTCGTCGAAGCGGGCGTGCGGATCGAGAAGCAGACCGGCACGAGCGACCTCGGGGCCGATACCGTCGACACGACGAAACTGGCGCCGCGTATCTCGGCCAGCTACGACGTGACCGGCGACGGCAAGACCATCGTCATCGGCAGCTTCGGGCGCTTCTACACGGGCATCATCCAGAGCTTCTCGGACGGCTTCGCCGGCGTGCCGCAGCAGGCCAACTACGACAACTTCGCCTGGAACGGCTCGACCTACGTGCTGGCCAACCAGGTGCGGATCGGCGGCAGCAGCTTCGTGCCCAACCCCGACCTCGACCCGTCGTATCTCGACGAGTACACGCTCGGCGTGCAGCGGCAGTTCGGCCGCAACATGGCCATCGGCGTGCGCGTCATCGCCCGTGAGTGGAATGACCTCATCGACGACGTCCGGTCAATCAACCCCGACCTGTCGATTCGCCGCGAGGTGGTGAACTACGACGCGGCCGAGCGGCAGTACCGAGGCGTCATCATGACCTACGAGAAGCGCTTCGCCAACAACTGGAGTCTGCAGGCCAGCTACGCTTACTCGCGGACCGAGGGCAATCACTTCGACGCCACGTTCACCAGCCTCGGCGACTACGTCGACGCGCAGTGCCGGACGACGCTCGACGCCGCAATCGGCATCAACGGAGTCGTGCCTTGCGCCGAAGTGCAGAACGGCGCCAACAAGTACGGCCGGCCGATCTACGACCGGCCGCACAACTTCAAGCTGAACGGCGCCTACGTGCGCCCCATCGGCCCCGTCAACCTGTCGGTGGGCGCGCTGTTCGAGTCGGCCTCGAAGCGCCGCTACGAGAAGGTGCGGACGGTCAACGTGCTCACACCCGGGACCCTCAACAACTTCGGACCGACCGCCACGTACTTCTACAACGAGCGCGGATCGAATCCAGTTGAAGGGCTGCAGTGGGTGCTCGACAACGCGGTCGAGGTGACCTGGCGGGGACCGCAGCGCGTGCAGGTGGGCGTCAAGGGCGAGATCTTCAACATCACGAACCAGGAAGCGAAGACCACCTCGAACAACACCTCGTTCTGCGAGTCGACGGCAAACGCCGCCTGCGCGACGGCCGTGCAGAACTTCGGCAAGGCCTCAGCCCGCGGCTCTTTCCAGACGCCGCGCACCTTCCGCCTCTCGGCGATTTTCCGTTTCTAGGGTATCGGGGCTAGGGGCTGGGGGCTGGGGCTGGGGCTCGGCAGAACTCAGTCCAGCCGTCACACTGCACCAAGCGAAGGGCCGGGCGAATCGCCCGGCCCTTTTGTGTTTCCGGAAGCCCCAGCCCCCAGCACCCAGTCCCCAGCCCCGCGGTTCGAGGTGATGTCGAACCGCGGCTGGGCGCGAAGCGCCTAGCCGCCGATGGACATCACGTCGAACTGCTCGTGGTGCAGTTGCACGTCGGCCTTCACGATCACGTCCTTGCCGAGCATCTGCTTCAGGTCGCGCAGCACGCCGCGCTCCTCGTCCTTGAGGGCCCGCGCGATGTCGGGGTTCACGCGCAGCAGCACGCCGAGTCCGTCAAGATCGGGTCCGATCTTCTTCACCTCGGTCAGAATTTCGTAGCACACCGTCGAGCTCGACTTGATGGTGCCAATCCCCGAGCAGTACGGGCACGGCTCGGTCAGGGTCCGTTCCAGGCTCTGCTTGACGCGCTTGCGCGTGACGATGACCAGGCCGAAGTCGGACACCTGCAGCGCCTTGGACGGCGACCGGTCGCGCCGCAGTTCGTGTTCCACCGTCTGGAAGACCTTCTGACGGTTCTTCTTCTCTTCCATGTCGATGAAATCGAGCACGATGATGCCGCCCAGGTCGCGCAGGCGCATCTGCCGCACGATCTCCTTGGCGGCTTCGAGGTTGGTCTTGATGATCGTGTCTTCGAGGCGGCCGGCCGTCTTCTTGCCCACGTAGCGGCCCGTGTTCACGTCGATGGCCACCAGCGCCTCGGTCTGATTGATGACAATCGAGCCGCCTGATTTCAGCCACACCTTGCTCTTGAGGGCTTTGTCGAGTTCGGCCTGCACGCCGTACTCCTCGAAGATCGGAAACGGCTTGTCGTGCAGGCGCACCCGCGGCGACATCACTGGCATGATGCGGTTGAGCAACTCGATGATGCGCTGGTGTTCGCGGGCGTCGTCGATGCGGATTGCCGTGTAGTCGTCAGTCAGCAGGTCGCGCAGCAGCTTGGCGACGAGACTGGCTTCGCGGAACACCGTCGCCGGGGCGCGGCTGGTCTCCGACTTCTGGCGCATCTCGGTCCACACGCGGTGGAAGTACTGCAGGTCCGAGACGATGTCTTCCTTCGGGCGCCCTTCCGCGGCCGTGCGGATGATGACTCCGCCGCCGAAATGATTCTGGTCACGGAACTCCTTGACGATGCCGCGCAGGCGATTGCGTTCCTCGCGCGTCGAGATCTTGCGCGACACGCCGACGTGGTCCACGGTGGGCATGAACACGAGGAAGCGGCCCGGCATCGTGACATGCGACGTGAGGCGCGCGCCCTTGGTGCCGAGCGGCTCCTTGGCGACCTGCACGATGATGTCCTGCCCCTCCTTGACGAGGTCCTCGATCTTGGCTTCGGGGGTGTTCCTGTCGCCGCCGCGATCCCGCCCGCCGCGGCCCCGGCCGCGCCCACCGCCACCACCAGACGCCGCCGGTGACGCGTCGCTGGCGACCTCGGCTGCGCCACTGCCGATGGCCGACTCGGCCGCCGCTGGCGGCGTCTCCTCGTCGTCATCGTCCCCGCTCAGACGCTCGAACTCCTCCATCGTGTTGACCACGTCCGACACGTAGAGGAAGCCGTCGCGCTCGAGCCCGATGTCGACAAACGCCGACTGCATGCCCGGCAACACCTTCGAGACGCGCCCCTTGTAGACATTTCCGACCACGCCGCGGTTACGCTCGCGTTCGATGAAGACCTCGGCAAGCAGGTCGTCCTCGAGAATGGCCACACGGGTCTCGTGGCCATTGGTCGAGATGATCATTTCCTTGTTCATGCGGCACTCAATTCGTGAACCGTCGCATCCTCACGCTGAGGATCAGGCCGAAGCCTACGAGGGTGGCGATCATGGAGGACCCGCCGTAGCTGAGCAGCGGCAGCGTGAGCCCCTTGACCGGCGCCAGACCCGCCGACATGGTGATGTTGTAGATGACCTGGAACGTGAAGCTGGCGAGCACGCCGAGCACGAGATAGGCGCCCACGCGGTCCTTCGAGAGTCGGGCCGCGTCGAGCGAGCGTGTGATGACGAACAAATACAACCCAAGAGCCACGACGACGCCGGCAAAGCCTTGTTCTTCCGCCAGCACCGAGAAGATGAAGTCGTTGTGCGCGACGGGCAGGAAGCGCAGCTGTCCCTGCGTGCCGCCCATGAATCCTTTACCGAGCACCCCGCCAGAGCCGACGGTGATGCGCGCCTGGATCTGCTGATAGCCCGCGCCGCGCGCGTCTTGCTCCGGATCGAGAAACGTGACGATGCGCGACTTCTGGTAGTCCTCGAGCGCGAATACCCAGGCCACGGGCGCCGACACGATGGCCACGAGCGCGGCGATACCCAGATAACGAATCGGCAGTCCCGCGGCGAACACCGCCGCGCCGAGCACCGGGAGCAGCGTGACGGCCGTGCCCAGTTCGGGCTGGCGCGCGATGAGCACGACCGGCCCGGCGGTCAGCGCCGCGGCCAGGAGGAGATCCTGGGTGGAGAGCTCCGCCCGGCGGACGTCGCCGAGCAACTTGGCGAGAATCAGCGCGAGGCCGGCCTTGGCAAACTCAGACGGCTGCAGGTTGAACGCGCCAAGATCCAGCCAGCGGCGCGACCCGCCCCGCACGGCGCCGAACATCAGCACGGCCAGGAGAGCGAGCACGAGCCCGACATACAGCCAGTGCGCCTTGTCGACGAGCGACCGGTAGTCGACGGCCAGGCACGCCGCCATGGCTGCCAAGCCGAGCACCACGGCGTAGATCTGCGTCCAGTACTCGCGACTGGCGCCGCCCGTCGCGCTGAAAATCATCGTCACGCCGATGCCGACGAGGGCGAGCACCGCCACGAGCAGCGGCACATCGAGGTGGGTGGAGAGCCGGCGTTCGAACACAGCTACCTGGGATCCGCTGCCGGGCGCGATGCCGGAACGGTGCTCGGCGCGGGCGAGGCCACGCCGTCAGCAACCGTGGTCGTCGCAGGCGCGGGAGCCGGCTTGGCACCCGGCGTGCCCGGTACGACGGGCATGGTGGGCAGCGGCCGCCCTTCCTTGCGCGCGTAGTAGGTTTCGATGATGTGGCGCGCGATCGGCGCCGCGAGATAGCCGTGCTCGGAGTGCTCGGCGAAGATGACGCCCGCCAGTTCCGGGTTGTCCTTCGGCACCATGAACACGAACCAGCCGTGGTCGCGCAGGTCCTTGCCGCTGCCGCGCGCGCGTTCGCGGCCCTGATTCGAGATCACCTGCGCGGTGCCGGTCTTGCCAGCGACATCGCGCCCGGCGATGCGGGCGCGGCCCGCGGTGCCGGCTTCGTTCACGGCCATCCATAGACCGTCGTGCACGGCAGACACCGTGTCGGGCGCAAGCGTCACGGCCGACGCGGGGCGCGGCGCCTCGACCGGCTCCCAGGCCCCCCCGTTCGACGTGGCCGTCACCAGCCGCGGCACGACGCGGGCGCCCTGGGCCACCGAGGCCATCATCACGGCCATCGACATCGGGGTAACCGACACCTGACCCTGGCCGATGGCCACCGAGATGGTCTCGCCGGCGTACCATCGTTCGCCGGTGCGCTGCAGCTTCCACGCCGTGGACGGAATGATGTTCTCAACCTCGTTGGGCAGGTCGATGCCGCTCTTGCCTGCGAGTCCGAGTTTCTCTGACCAGTCGTGGATCCGGTCGACGCCCAGCATGTTGCCCACCGTGTAGAAGTAGACGTTGCATGATTTTTCGAGGGCGTGGCGCATGTCGACCCAGCCATGGCCGCCCGCCAGGTGACACTTGAAGAAGCGGCCGTAGAAGGTCGCGCCCCCGCCGCAGTAGATTTTCGTGTCGGGCGTCACGACCTTTTCCTCGAGCGCGGCCGTGGCCACGGCGATCTTGAAGGTCGAGCCCGGCGAGTAGCGACCTTGAATGGCCCGGTTCTGGAGAGGGCGCAAGTCGTCGGTGTTCAGCGCCTGCCACGTCGCGCGGTCGATGCCCGCCGCAAACGCGTTGGGATCGTAGGCGGGCAGGCTGACGAGCGTGAGCACGTCGCCCGACCGCGGATCGAGCACGACGGCCGACCCCCAGTAGCCGGTCGTTCGGAAGCCCTCTTCCGCCGCACGCTGCATCGCGGCATCGAGCGTCAGCTGTACGCGGCGGCCCTCGGTGGGCGGCGACTCATCGAGCGTGCGCATCTCGCGGCCCACGCTGTTGACGACCACCCGGCGCGCGCCGTCTTCGCCCATGAGGACCCGGTTGTAGGTGCGCTCGAGGCCCGACTGTCCGAGCACCGTGCCGGTCGCCACCTGGTCGTCGACCACCTGCTGCTCACTGGCCTCACCGACATAACCCAGCAGGTGGGCGCCGAGCGACAGTGCGGGGTAACGCCGGGTCGGCACCTGCTGCACCACCACGGCGGGGAGCTCGAAGTCGAGACGCCGCGCGGTGACGGCCGCCACCTGGGCAAGTGTCGCGTCCTGCAACACGACAATCGGCCGGTAGG
>JANNEJ010000694.1:0-4185 GCA_031378585.1 Acidobacteriota bacterium
GGTGATGGTCACGGCGCGCGGGCTGCCGTGCCACAGCACGAATCCCGCGGCGTCGACGTCGACGCCTGCCAGCGCTTCCACGTCGCTCTCGCGGGTGAAACCGCAGAGCTTGACGCGCAAACGTGTCACGACGCGACCTCGGCCGCGCAGAGGGCGCGCAGCGCCGCCTCCGGATCGCCGGCGGCCATCAGCCGCTCGCCGACGAGGAACGCGCTGTAGCCGGCCGCGTGCATGCGCGCTAGGTCGTCCGCACCCGAGAGCCCGCTCTCGCTCACGGCGACGACGCCCTTGGGCATGCACGCCCCGAGCCGTTCCGATACGGTGGTGTCGACGGCGAGCGTGCGGAGGTTGCGATTGTTCACGCCGATGATGGCCGCGCCGGCACTGACGGCGGTGTCGAGTTCGGCTTCGTCGTGCACCTCGACCAACACCGCAAAGCCCATGGCCGCCGAGGCTGCGTGCAGCCGCGCGACCTCGGCCGGCGTCAGCGCGCTGACGATGAGCAGGACGGCGTCGGCCCCGGCGACGCGCGCCTCGAGTAGTTGATACTCGTAAACGATGAAGTCCTTGCGCAGCAGCGGCACGGCCACGGCGGCGCGCACGGCGGCCAGGTGCGCCAGTGACCCGTCGAAGAATGAGGGCTCAGTGAGCACCGAGATGGCGGCAGCGCCACCGCGCTCGTAGGCTGTTGCCTGAGACACTGGGTCGTAGGTCGCGGCGAGCACGCCGCGCGACGGCGACCGGCGTTTGCACTCGGCAATCACGTTCACTGTGCCTGGCCGCGCCAGGCGCGACGCAAACCGCCCGCCCTGCGGCGTCCGGCTCGCCGCCGCCCGCGCAGCCAGCGCGTCGAGCGGCTCGGCGGCGCGGCGCACGTCGAGATCGCGCGCGGTGGCGGCGATGATCGCGGCGAGCAGATCGGGCACGGCGGCGCTCACGCCGTCGCCTCCGTTGACGCGGCCACGAGGGCGGCGAGCGTGCGGGCGGCGCGGCCGTCGTCGATTGCGGCAGCGGCCAGTGCGATACCCTTTGTCAAGGCGGCGGCGTGCCCGCAGATGAACAGCGCCGCGCCGGCATTCAACAACACGACATCTCGGGCGGGCCCGGTCTCGCCCGCCAGCACCGCGCGAATCTGGCCGGCGTTGTGGGTGGCGTCGCCACCGCGCAGGTCGGCGGGCGCCGCTTTCGGCAGTCCCACCTCGCTTGGATGCAGATAGAACGTGCGTACTACCTGCCCGTGACACTCTGACACCTTCGTGTAGCCGGTCGTCGACAGCTCGTCGAGCCCATCGGCGCCGTGCACGACCCAGGCGCGTGCGGCGCCCAATTGCTGCAGCGCGCGCGCGATGAGCTCAGTCAGCTCGGGCCGCGCGACGCCGACCACCTGAAAACGTACGCGGCCAGGATTCGTGAGTGGCCCGAGTAGATTGAACGCCGTAGGCACGCCGAGCAACTTGCGCGCCTCGGCGGCGTGACGGGTGGCAGGATGGAACGTTGGCGCAAAGCAGAAGCCGATGCCCGCTTCGTTCACGGCCCGCTGGACGACGGCCGGAGGCGCATCGATCTTCACGCCGAGGGCCTCGAGTACGTCGGCGCTGCCGCAGTGGCTCGACACCGAGCGATTGCCGTGCTTCACCACTTGCGCGCCGGCCCCGGCCACGACAATCGCGGCGGCGGTCGAGATGTTGAACGTGCCCGCGCGGTCGCCGCCCGTGCCGCACGTGTCGATGGCGTCCGGACTGGCATCGATGGCGACGCCGCGGGCGCGCATCGTGCGGGCCAGGCCGACGAGTTCGGCCGGCCGCTCCCCTTTCATCGCCAGGCCGATGAGCAGTCCGGCCACCTGCGCAGGATGGGCCTCGCCACGCATCACGACGTCCATGGCCTGCGAGGCCTGCTCAACGGTGAGGTCGTCGCGCCGCAGCAGCGTGCTCAGCAGTTCGGGGAACATCAGGTGCACTCCAGGAAGTTGCGGAGCAGACGTCGGCCCTCGCCGGTCAGTACCGACTCGGGATGGAATTGCACGCCGTGCAGCGGATAGGCCGTGTGGCGCAGGGCCATCACCACGTGGTCGTCATCGGCCCGCGCAGCCACCTCCAGCGCGTCGGGCCATCCCGCGTCGGCCACCACGAGCGAGTGATAACGGCCGACTTCGAGCGGGCTCGTAAGCCCCTGGAAGAGCGCACGTCCGTCGTGTGTCACCAAAGACGTCTTCCCGTGCTTGGGCGCCGGCGCCGGTCCGACATGGCCACCGAAGGCATGGCCGATCGCCTGGTGCCCCAGGCACACGCCAAGGATGGGGATGCGTGCGGCGACCCGGCGGATGAGCTCCACCGAGATCCCCGCGTGCGCCGGGTGGCCAGGGCCAGGCGAGATGACGATACGGGTTGGCCGCATCAATTCGACATCGTCCACCGTGACCGTGTCGTTGCGCCGCACCTGAATCTCAGCGCCGAGCTCACCCAAGTACTGCACGAGGTTGAAGGTGAACGAATCGTAGTTGTCGAGGACGAGCACCATGGTCAGAGCCCTGCGCGCGCGAGTTCGAGCGCGCGCAGCATGGCGCGCGCCTTGTCGCGGGTCTCATCGTACTCAGCCGTCGGGTTGGAGTCGGCAACGATGCCGGCCCCCGCCTGCACGTAGGCCTTGCCGCCCTCGAGCACTACCGTACGGATGGCGATGCAGAAGTCGAGGTTGCCGGCAAAGTCGAGATACCCGACCGCTCCCGCGTAGACGCCGCGCGGTCCTGGCTCGAGGTCGTTGATGATCTGCATGGCGCGCACCTTGGGCGCCCCCGACACGGTGCCCGCCGGAAAGCAGGAGGCCAGCGCGTCGAGGCGGTCCTGGCCCTCGGCCAGCTCCCCTTCCACGACCGACACCAGGTGCATCACGTGCGAGTACTTCTCGAGGCTCATGTAGCGCGGCACGCGCACGCTGCCATACGTGCTGACGCGGCCGATGTCGTTGCGCCCGAGGTCGACGAGCATGATGTGCTCGGCGCGCTCCTTCTCGCTGCGCTTCAGTTCATCGGCCATCCGCTGGTCTTCCTCCTCGGTACGACCGCGCGGACGGGTGCCCGCGATGGGATGGGTCACGACGTTGCGGCCCTCGACGCGGACCAGCATCTCGGGTGATGAGCCCACGATGCTGCGGGCACCGCTGCGCACGAAGAACATGTAGGGCGAGGGGTTCACGTGCCGCAGGGCGCGATAGACGGTGAAGGGCTCGGTGGCGATGTCGGCTTCGAACCGCTGCGACAACACGACCTGATAGATGTCGCCGGCGGCGATGTGCGCCTTGGCCGCGCGGACCGCCGCTTCATACTGGTCCTGCGTCTGATTCGAGGAGAGTACGAGCGGGCCCTCTTCGCGCGTTTTCGGTACCGAGAGCGGCCGTTCGAGCTCGCGTTCGACAAACGCGATTTTGGCGCACACGAACTGATACAGCGCTTTCAGGTCCTCGTCGCCGGTAATCCGGGCGTTGGCAATGACCAGAATGCGGTGCTGCACGTGGTCGAAGGCCAGCACCGTGTCGAACAGCATGAAGGCCGCGTCGTCGCCCGGCATGGTGCGGCCGTCGGGCCGGGCCGCCGTGGGCTCGAACCAGGCCGCGGCCTCGTAGCCCAGGAAACCGACGGCGCCGCCCGTGAAGCGCGGCAGGCCAGGCACAAACGGCGACTGGAACTCGGCCATGAGCGTCCGAAGGGCGTCGTCAAACGGCGTGGTGAGCGTGGTCGTCTCGCCGGAGCGCTCGACCGTGACGGCACCGCCAACCGACCGCAGCACCAGGAAGGGGTCTTTGCCGAGGAACGAGTAGCGGCCCACGTGTTCCCCGCCTTCCACGCTCTCGAGCAGAAAGGCGTAGTCGGCATGCTCGGCGACCTTCAGGAAGGCCGACACGGGCGTGAGCAGGTCGGCCACGATCTCCTTGACGACCGGCACGAAATTGCCTCGCTTGGCGAGGTCAACGAATTCATCGAACGTCGTGAGTTTCATAAGGAACCATGCGAGAGCTGAGCCAAGGCATCGAGCCGCGTGCGTGCGGCCTCGAGCATCAGCGTGGACGAGGGCCGGAGGCCAGTCCACCAGTGGAACTGGGCGGCGGCCTGGGCGACGAGCATCGGCAATCCGCCGATCACGTCGGCGCCAAGACTGCGTGCGTGCCGCATGAGCGCCGTCTCGGGCG
>JANNEJ010000707.1:0-1784 GCA_031378585.1 Acidobacteriota bacterium
CTTTCTCGGCTACCGCGCCCTGCGCGACCTGCTTGGCTCATCGGGCCACAGCAGCACCGGCCGTCACGACACCCGCGACCTGTCCACGGGCATCGAGACCAGCGGCGCGCCAAAGCCCTATGAGTTCGGCGACGTCATGAACCTCGACGCCACGGCCACCATCCTGAATGCCGTGCAGCGCGCCTCGGAGGATGAGAAGGCGGGCCGCCTTCGCCAAGGCTCCGGCGCGCCAGGCCCCGAAGGCGACGCACCAGCCGTCCACACCTCTGGGATCGACATCGATTACGCCGACCTGATGGTCGCGCAGGGCGAATATCAGAGCTCGTGCGCCACGGTGCTGATGCTTGATTGCAGCCACAGCATGATTCTCTACGGCGAGGATCGGTTCACGCCGGCCAAGCGCGTGGCCATGGCCCTGTCGCATCTCATCCGGACGCAGTATCCCGGCGACACGCTCCACGCCGTGCTGTTTCATGACAGCGCCGAGGAGATCCCGCTGCGGGAACTCGGCCGCGTGCGCGTGGGGCCGTACTACACGAACACGCGCGAGGGCCTGAAGCTGGCGCGGCGCATCCTCGAACGCCAGCGCAAGGACATGCGCCAGATCATCATGATCACCGACGGCAAGCCGTCGGCCATCACGCAGCCCGACGGGCGCGTCTACAAGAACGCCTTCGGCCTCGACCCCATCGTGATCCGCGAGACCTTCAGCGAAGTGTCGGCCTGCGCCAAGGCCGGCATTCTCATCAACACCTTCATGCTCGCGCGCGACTACGACCTGGTCGCGTTCGTGCGCCGCGTGGCCTCGATGTGCCGGGGCAAGGCGTACTTCACCACTCCGCAGTCGCTTGGCCAGTACGTGCTCATGGACTACCTGGACAAGAAGACGCGGACCATTCACTAGCGGGGCCCGGGGCCCGGGGCTCGGGACAAACCCGTCACGGTGTCCCGCTTCGCTAATGTTGCACTTCCCCGAGCCCCGAGCCCCGAGCCCCGCCATGTTGCCTCCCCTCCTCCCCCTCTTCCCGTTGCCGACCGTGGTGCTCTTCCCTGGCGTGTTCCTGCCGCTGCACATCTTCGAGCCGCGTTACAAACAGATGGTCACCCAGGCGCTCGAAGGTGACCGCATCATCGGCATGACGCTGATCCGGCCGGGACACGACGTGGCGTACGAGGGACGTCCGCCGGTCTTCGGCATGGGCTGCGCGGGACTCATCACCCACGTCGAACGGCAGAACGACGGCGGGTTCAACCTCATCCTGCGCGGGCTCAGCAAGTTCCGCATCGACGAGGAAGAGCCGCCGACCGACGGCGTGCTCTACCGCATTGCGCACGTGACCCCCCTGGACGAGGAGGTGGCCGCGGTAGACCGCGACACGCTGCGCGAGGAACGCCGGCGCCTCGAGACGCTGCTCGCGCCGTCGCTCGAGAACGAAGGGGCGAGCCGGTTGCCCCGCGACATGGCCGACGACGATCTGGTGAACGCGCTGTCGCAGTATCTCGACCTCGAGCCGGTGGAGAAACAGGCGCTGCTCGAGCGCGACGGCGTACTCGCCCGCTGCCGCACGCTGGTGGAGCTGGTCGAGATGAAGATCCTGATGCAGCGCCAGCCCGACAGCGGCAAGCTGCATTTGCGATGCGGGACTCGGGGCTCGGGGCTCGGGGCTGGCGGCTAGGGACGAGGGACCGGGTCGCGAAGACGCGTACCAGGATCGCGCTACACTCGGTGGCATGACCACGACACGACGGGCATGGATGACTACTGCCGCGGCGTCCGCGCTCGG
>JANNEJ010000713.1:0-2255 GCA_031378585.1 Acidobacteriota bacterium
GGCGAAGCGAATCAATTGTCCGATCGCGATTTGTGACAAGCGGCGTGAACGTGCAGGCGAAAGCCAAGTCATGAATGTCATCGGCGATGTGGCCGGCATTGCTCGACGCCGTTGCCAGCGAGGTGTGTCCGTTTGACCGCCCGCCCAGGACGCGTGAACGCGCGCACTGGGTCAGGCCCGTCCTTGTGGCGCAGGTGCGCTACACCGAGATGACCGACGAGGGGCGCCTGCGCCATCCCGCATACCTCGGCCTGCGCGACGACAAGGCCGCCTCGAGGGTGCGCGCGCCCAAGAGCCGCCGCAGCCCCCATCCGCTGCGGTCGGTCAGGCCCGCGGCACCGCCGTTGGCGTCTCGCTCGGCTGTGACGCGCGCGAGACGGCGCTTGCCGCTGCCAGATCCGCTGGCGGCGTGGACATCCGACGCCGATGCGGTCGTGGCGCAGCTCGACGATCTACAGGGTCGCCGGAAGAACGGCAAGGTGGCGCTGCCAAGCGGCGACACGGTGGACGTCACCAACCTCGACAAGGTCTTCTGGCCCGAGGGCCGCCGCACGAAGGGCGACCTGTTGCGCTACTACACCCGCGTCGCGCCGCTCATCCTGCCCGTCATCGACCGCCGTCCCCTGGTGATGAAGCGCTTGCCGAGCGGCGTCGACGGTCAGGCGTTCTACCAGCATCGCGCGCCGGACGCCGTGCCGGCCGGCGTGCACATCGAGACCCTGCCAGGTGACGACGTGCCGGCGCGGCTCATCGGCGGTTCGCTCACGACGCTCCTCTACATGGCGCAGCTTGCGTCGATCTCGATGGACCCGTTTTTCTCCACCGTGGACGCGCTGCACACCCCCGACATGGTCGCCATCGATCTCGATCCGCAACCAGGCGCCACCTTTGCGCAGATTCTCGACGTCGCGCGGTGGGTGCACGAGGTGCTCGGACGGGCCGGTGTCACGGGCTTCCCGAAGACCTCGGGCTCGGAAGGCCTGCACATCTTCGTGCCACTCGCGCCGGGCACGCCGTATCAGGCCGGCATGCTCTTCTGCCAGATCGTAGCCACCATGGTGTCGTCCGCGCACCCGCAGGTGGCCACAGTGGAGCGCGCGGTCCGCAAGCGCAAGCCAGGCACCATCTACGTGGACTATCTGCAGAACGTCGAAGGCAAGACGCTGGCCTGCGCCTATAGCGCCCGCGCAAGCCAATTCGCCGGCGTTTCCACGCCCCTGACGTGGGACGAGGTACACGGCGAGGTCCGCCCCGAGCACTTCACTATCGCCACCGTTATTGATCGCATCCGCGCAGTCGGCGATCTCTGGGCCGGCACCAGACAACACGAGGGCGCCGATCTGATCGGCGCCCTCGAACGGCTTCGGTAGGCGACGCAGCCGGACCGGCTAGAACTGGACGCGCAGCTCGCCAATCACCTGGCGTCGCAGGATGTCGCCGAAGATGTGCGACTGGATTTCCTTGTCGAACAGGTTGGTGAACTTGATGGTCGTGGTCACTTTATCCCGGGCCCACTTCACGCCCATCGCGCCATTGACCTGTGTAAAAGCCTCGGTCGTACCGTGGAAGCGCGCGTCGAGCACGTCCTGCCAGAACGCCTCGTCCTGGTAGCTCAGGTTCATGTTGCCGAGGAATCTGCCCTGGCTGAAGTTGAAGCCAGCGTTGACGCGATTGGTCGGCGGGAGGTTCACTTCCTCGATCGCGAAATCCGGATCCGGCGTGAACTGATACGAGTAGTTCGCAAACACGTTGAGCGCGCGGTTCACGGCCGCGTCCACGCCGAGCTCGATGCCTTTGTCCTTCACGGTGCCCAGGTTGCGATAGCTGAACTCGGCCGGGATGCCGCCGGTGTTACACGAGGTGAGCTGGCCGACACACGACGGCGGCAGCACCTCGAGAATGCCGAGCGCGGTGGGGACACCCACCAGTGGCGACACCTTCGCCAACCAGCCGGGCGGCGGATTGGTCGCGCGGTAGCGACCCACCTGCGTGAAGAAGATGTCGTCCTTCGACTTGTTGTAGTAGAAAGCCGCAGTGACCGTGGCGCGCTTGTTGATGACGCCGGTATAGGCCGCTTCGAACGCATCGACCTGCTGCTCGATCAGATCTTCGTAGCCGTTAGCCTGCACCGGGAAGTTGTAGATCGGACCGCCGGGCGCGGCGGCGAAGGCCGGGTTGATCGCCCGCAGGTCGAGCTGATTGACGATGGTCACTTCGAGGAAGTTGTTGATGAGCGACGGCGCCCGGAACGCGCG
>JANNEJ010000733.1:0-2878 GCA_031378585.1 Acidobacteriota bacterium
CGCCCGACGGGTCCACGCTCCTCCGATCTGTTTGTTGCCACGGGCGGCGGCGCCGATGCCGCGCACTTGTTGCAGTTGGCGGCCCACGAGGGCACACCCGGACACCACGCACAGCACGTGCTGGCATCTGCCCAACTCGTCGAAGCGCTCGGGTGGGCCGAGCGGCTCCTGCACCCGGCCTTCGGCCCGCATCGCCTCTTGGCTGAAGGCGCAGCCGAGGCCGGCGCCGACCTGCTGCTGCCGCACGACGTGCGCGTGCGGGTCTGCCGCGAGGTCCTGCTGCCCGCGGCCGGCCTGCCGCCGGCACGCGCCGAGTCGCTCGTGCGCGTGGAACGCCTGGCGGCGGAACTGGATCTGGAGGTCGCCTACGTGGCGGCCGACTACCTCGACACCTCGCTCAGCGCCGAAGCCGCCACGAACCGCTTGCGCGACGACGCGCTCGCGCTCGATCCGGCCGGCCTGCTGTCGTTTGTCGAGAAGCAGCGGGCGAAGGTGCTGGCCTACCCCGTGGGACGCCGGCTCGTACGCAACGCGCTCGAGGCCACGTCCGACGCCGAGCGATGGGCGCGCCTGGCGTCGATCGCCACGACGCTGACGCTCGGTGAATAATGGGTCCGGCATGACCTCCACCCGATCGCTCGCCGCCGTCGCCGCCCTGGTGACGCTCGTCGCCAGCGCGCAGGCCCGCGCTTTGCCGTATCTGCCCGGCGACGTCGGCCTGGCGCGCACCGTGCAGGCGCTGTCGCCCGGCACCGGCTGGGTCGCGCCCGTGCTCACGACGGCGAGTGCGCCACTCAAGTTCCTGTTGATGGCCATTGCGGTGCTCGGCGCGTGGCGTCTGGCCGGGGTGCGCGCGGCGCTCGTCGTCGCCGTGGCGATCGCCCTCGAACAGACCCTGGGCGAGTCGAGCAAGCTGCTCTTCCTCCGGCCGCGACCGTCAGGCCAACTCGTGGCCGTGATGGGTGCGCCGTCCGGCTTCTCGTTTCCCTCCACGTTCATGACGCTCTACAGCGTCACTGTCGGCGCGGTCGGTGTGCTCGCGTGGCGCCTGCGCGCGAGCCCGCTACGCACCGGCGTGCTCGCCGTGGCGGGCATACTGCTCGTCGTCGCCGCCTGCGCGCGCATCGTGCCGGGCGCGCATTGGCCCAGCGACGCGCTGGGCACCTACGCCATCTGTCTCAGCTGGCTCGCGGCGGCGTTCAGCGCCGCCGGCGTGCCCCACTCGTGAGCCCCTTCATGCCGAACCGTGTCCGTGTGTCCACCGCCGCCCTCGTCCTCTCGCTGCTCTGTGCCTGCGCGCCCCCCACGCCGCCACGGGCGGCAGCCGACGTCGTGCTCGTGAACGCGCGCGCGTACACGATGTCGTGGCCTGACCCCGCCCGTGACGGCACGCCCGCCGGACAGGCGCCGCATGGCGCGAGCGGGTGGACGCCCGACGCGCAAGCCGTGGCCCTCAGCGGCGGACAGATCATGCTCGTGGGCACGCGCGAGATGGTGGAAGCACGCAAGGGCCCGGCGACGCAGGTGATCGATCTTGGGGGAGCGACGCTGCTGCCGGGCATGGTGGACTCGCACGCGCACGTGCTCGAACTGGGCGCGAAGCTGCAGGCCGTTGACCTGGCCGGCGTAGCCACCGAGGCCGAGGCCGTCGACCGCGTGGTGGCCTACGCGGCCAACGTGCCGAAAGGCCAGTGGATCACCGGCCGTGGCTGGGACGAAGGCGCGTGGGCCAATCGCTATCCCGACTGGCGACTGCTCAGCCAGAAGGTGCCCGACCATCCCGTGATGCTCTACTCGTTGCACGGCTTCGGGGTGTGGGCCAATCGCCTGGCGCTCGACAACGCGAAGATCACGCGCAGAACGAGCGCGCCGGTGGGCGGCGAGATTCGCAAGGACAGCAAGGGTGAACCCACGGGCATCTTCCTGAACCGCGCCACCACGATTATGGTGGCGGCCGTGCCGCCGCCCTCGCCCGAGCAGCTCGAGAGCCAGCTGCTCGCGGGGCTGAACGAGATGGCGCGATCGGGCTACGTGGCGATTCACGAAGCGGGCGTGGACCGCCCGATGCTGAACGGCCTGGTGGCGCTCGACGCAAAGAAGCAGCTGCCCATTCGCGTCTACGCGATGCTTTCGGCGCGCGATCCCGAGCTCTGCCGCGAGTGGGCCACCAAGGGCCCGCAGGGTGCGCCCGGCGACATGCTCGTCGTACGCGCGGTGAAGGCCTACTACGACGGCGCGCTCGGCTCCCGAGGCGCGCGCCTCATCGACGACTACAGCGACATGAAGGGGCACCGCGGCATCAGCGGCGCCGGCTACGGCTTCGACCAGGACGTGGTGGCCACGATGATGCGCGCGGGGTTCCAGGTGGGCGTGCACGCGATTGGCGACGCCGGCAATCGCGAGACGCTCGACTTCCTCGAGGGCGTGCTGAAGGACAACGAACGCGCGCGTCAGGGACGGCATCGCATCGAGCACGCGCAGGTCATCTCACCCACCGACATCCCGCGCTTCGCGGCACTCGGCATCATCGCGTCGATGGAGCCGCCTCACGCCGTGGAAGACAAGGGCTGGGCGGAAACCCGCCTCGGACCCGAACGCGTGAAGGGTGCCTACGCCTGGCGCACGTTGCGCGAGCACGGCACGCGGCTGATCTTCAATTCAGACCTCACGGGGTCTGACCACAACCTGTTCTACGGCCTGCACTCGGCCATCACCCGGCAAGACAAGCAGGGCCAGCCAGCCGGCGGCTGGTATCCCGCGCAGCGGATGACGCCCGAAGAAGCCGTGCGCGGCTACAGCACCTGGGCCGCGTATGCGTCGTTTGCCGAAGGCGAAACGGGGCAACTCGTCGTTGGACAGCTGGCGGACCTGACCGCCC
>JANNEJ010000761.1:0-5848 GCA_031378585.1 Acidobacteriota bacterium
TGTGAACGGCTGGATCGGGCCGAAACGTGGGCACCACCGCCCGAAGCTGCTGCACGGTCTCAGCGGAGCGCCCATCGAGGGCCAGCAACTCCAGCTGCCTCACTGCGGCACCAAGTCCGTCCATCTCGCTCGAGGGGCTCCACCGTACGCGCACGATGTTCGGGACCGATGCGACCTCGGCGGTTTCATCGCTGCCGATGAGTTCCTCGAAGAGCTTCTCTCCCGGACGCACCCCTGTGTACTCGATTGCGATCTCCTCGTCAGGGACGTGCCCGGAAAGCCGGATCAGGTTCCGTGCCAGATCCGCGAGCTTGATCTGCTCGCCCATGTCGAACACGTAGATGCCGCCCCCGTCGTCAATCGCGGCCGCGTGAAGCACCAGCTGCACGGCCTCGGGAATGAGCATGAAGTAGCGTCGCATGTCGGGATGCGTGACCGTGACGGGCCCGCCCGCCTGTATCTGGGCGACAAACCGCGGCACGACCGATCCATTGCTGCCGAGCACGTTGCCGAAGCGGACGGTGATGAACCTGGTGGCGCCGCGCCCGTTGAGTGCCCGCGTGACCAGTTCCGCGACGCGCTTGGTGGCCCCCATCACGCTGGACGGATTGACCGCTTTGTCGCTCGAGATCAACACGAACCGGCTCACGCCGTGCGCGAGCGCGGCTTCGGCCATCATGCGTGTGCCCATCACGTTGTTCTTGATGGCTTCGCAGGGGTTCAGCTCCATCAGCGGCACGTGCTTGTGTGCCGCCGCGTGGAAGACGACGACTGGCCGGTGCGTGGCCAGCACGGCATCGAGCCGCGCCCGGTCGGTGACATCGCCAATGAGCGCGATGACGCTCACGTCTGGATTCTGGTCGTGCAGATCCGTCGCGATCTGGTAGAGGCTGTTCTCATAGCGCTCGAACAAGAGCAGCCGTGAGGGCTGCAACGCGGCGATTTGCCGGGACAGCTCGGCGCCGATCGATCCTCCGGCGCCGGTCACCATGACGCAGGCGTTGCGAATCAACTCGTGGAGGGGCGCCAGGTCGATGCCCACGGGGCGCCGCTCGAGCAGGTCCTCCACCTCGAGACGGCGAATCTGCTCGATGGTGACGCGCCCGCTGCGGATATCGCTGAGGTTCGGGACCGTGGTGATGGGCACCGTGAAGGACGCCAGCGTGCTCACGACGCGCCGCACGGCGGCTTTCGAGGCGGCGGGCAGCGCCACCAGGATCTCCGACGGCTGGTGCGTCGCGATCAGGCGCGGGAGATCCGCGAGGCCACCGAGCACCAGCACGCCGTGAATGCGACGACCGACCTTGTTGGGATCGTCGTCGATGAACCCGACCGGCTCGTAGTCCGAATCCGGATGCCGCAGCATGTCGCGCACGACCATCTCGCCCGCATCGCCGGCTCCATAGACCAGCACGCGCCGGTCGCGGTGCCCGCGCTGGATCTCGGCGTAGACCCGGCGCGCGAGCCGCACCCCGGCCATCGCGCAGACCAGCAGAATCGCATCCAGCAGGAAGATCGACCGCGGGTAGCGCACATCGCCGAGGATGACGTGCACCAGAAGAAAGAACGCGAGCGAGCTGCCGGCGACGCCGGCCAGGATGTTGCGAAGGTCCCAGATGCTCGTGTAGCGCCACAACCCCTCGTACAGGCGGAGTGGCACGAAGCTGAGTCCGCGAATGACCACGAGCGGAAGCAGATACTGGCTGAACAGCGCGAACATCGGCCCGGGGATCGCGCCATCGAAGCGCAACCAGAATGCGCAGTAGTTGGCCAGGACCACGAGCGCGAGGTGGATGGCCACCACGACAGCGCGCCGGCCTTCAAGGACCCAGGTCATGACCCGGCCTGTCCCATCGATGTGGTGGCGCGGCCCTTGGGGCGATCGCTCGAACAGGCTGACCACGGTGAGGCACAACACCCGCAGGTCGTAGAGCGGCGATGCCTGCTTCACGTACAGTTTGGCCAGCCGGAGTTTGTCTGGCAGGATCTCGTTGACATACGTGGCCTCGGCCCCGTCAGGGCGATCCAGCAAGTGCGCCTCGTGGCGATACTTCAATGACGCCAGGTCGGTAATGCCCGGGCGCACCGCCAGGATCTCGGCGAAGTCATCCCGGAACAAGTCGACGTAGTGCGGCACCTCGGGGCGAGGGCCGACGAGGCTCATGTCGCCGACCAGCACGTTGATGAGCTGCGGCAACTCGTCCAGCTTGGTCAGGCGCAGCCAGTGGCCCACGCGTGTGACGCGACGGTCGTCGGCGCTGGTCACCTGGGTCCCCCGTTGCTCCGCGTCCCTGTGCATGGTGCGGAATTTGTAGATGAGAAATGGCCGAAAGTGGCGCCCGATGCGCCTCTGGCGGAAAAAGACCGGCCCGGGCGAGTCGAGCGTGACGAGCAGCGCAACCAGCGCGAGGACAGGCGAGAGCAGGAGCAACCCGGCCGACGCGATGATGCAGTCGATTGTGCGTGTCATGGATGGGTGGTGTGGGGAGGCAGGACTCTGCTCAGACGCCGACCGACTCGCCACACGCCTGCCGGAGCGCGGCGACGACGTAAGCGACCTCGTCGAGCGTGAGGTCCGGAAACAGGGGCAGCGACAGAATGCGGTCGAACACCGCCGTGGCGGCCGGACACGCCCCGGGCGTGTAGCCAAACCGTTCCTGGTAGTAGGGATGCAGGTGCAGCGGACGCCAGTGGACCGAGGTGGTCACGCCTCGCGCCTTCAGTGCGTCGATGACCTGGTTGCGCGTGACCGGAAGCTGATCGAGGCACAACTGGATGGGGTAGAGGTGCCAGGCATGCAGTCGCGTCTGGCTGGATTGCGGCAGGATCACCTCCGTGCTGTGCGCGAGATGCTCGTCGTACCAGGTGGCGCGTGCCTCGCGCGCCAGCCGCAGGTCTTCGGCGCGCCGCAGTTGATGCAGGCCGATCGCCGAGGCGATGTCGGTCAGGTTGTACTTGTAGCCAGGGGCGAGAATCTTGTAGTCCCACGAGCCTCCACTGGAATAGCGGCCCCACGCGTCGTGCGACAACCCGTGGAGGGACATCTGCTTCATCCGCGCCGCCACCGTCGCGGAGTTCGTCACGGCCATGCCGCCTTCGCCAGTGGTGATGGTCTTGTTGGCGTAGAACGAGAAGCACGTCACGTCGGCGGTGCCGCTGCCGCAGCGCTGCCACGACGGGTCTCCCTCGGCGCGCCACGCGGCGGGGAAGGCATGCGCCGCATCTTCGACCACCCACAACCCGTGACGCGATGCCAGTGCCCGCACTGCCGCGACGTCGACCATGTAGCCGCCGTAGTGGACCGGCATCACGCCGACGATGCGTGTCGAGGCCGTGACGCCAGGTGGGAAGCGGCCGCGCGCGCAGTCGGCCAGCAGCTGCTCGGCGTGCGCGACGTCGATGTTGCAGGTGCCCGGCTCGCAATCGACCAGGATCGGAATCGCGCCGAGATAACGCACGACTTCCGCCGTGGCCGCAAACGTCATGGACGGAACGAGCACGCCGTCTCCGGCTCGCAGCCCGAGGGCCTCGACCGCAACGTGCAGAGCCGCGGTGCAGGAGTTGAGCGCCAGAGCATGCCCGCCACCCACCGCCGCCGCGAACTCCTCTTCGAAGCGCCGCGTCTTTGGCCCCGTGGTCAGCCAGCCGGATTTCAGGGTGTCGATGACCTCGGCAATCTCGGCGTCACCGAGGGCGACGCGGAAGAAGGGAACCTGCATCAATGATCGTCCTTTCCGGGCGCAGAGCCCGTGAGGGTCGGAAGCCGCCGGCGGAGCGGCGAAGACGTGCGGAGGCGCACCTCGAGCAGGGCTGCGACACCCGCGGCAACGAAGAACAGCCCTTTGAGATGGAACTCCGAGGTGACGAGGGCCAGCGCGAGTCCGATCGTCGCCAGCAGCCCCAAGTTGCGCGCCCCCGGCTGCTGCCGGGCCCGGCCGGCAACGGCAAAGGACGCGACGAAGGCGGCGAGCACTCCGAAGCCGAGGAATCCGTTTTCGGCCAGGACGCGCATCCACCCCGCGTGGGCAGCGAACTTCTCCCCGGCGCGAATGAATCGGCGCTGCCCTCCCACGCTTCCCAGGGTCGCCCACGTCGCCTCGAATCCCCCGGTCCCGACACCGAACGGGTTCTTACGGAAGATCTCCCAGGATCCCACGACGAGTTCAGAACGGCCGCTCGTGCGGGTTCGGAGTCCCGCGTTCTGGTCGAAGAGCAGCGAGAACCGCTCCAGTGCGGTGCGCTGGAGAGGCGTGAACATCGAGGTCACGAGCAAGCCGCCGACGACGGCACTGCCGAGAATCAGCGCCCGCCGGCGCCCGCCTTGCACCTGGAATCCGATGAAGGTCAGGCACGCCAGACCGATCAGCAGACCGCCCCGGCTCGTGCTCAGAAAAGCCCAGAGCAGGTTGACGATTGCCAGGATGCCCAGCACCGCCTGACGCTTCGGGGCGCGGGTTCCGCCACCAAAGGCGAGGCAGACGGCCATCATCCCCGTGAGCGGTACGAACACCGCGACATTCGGATTCGTGTAGCGCATGTGCCCGACATTGACCACGTAGGCCAGTCCTGCTCCGGCGCCCAGCGCGCCACCGACCACACCGATCCAGTCCCAGCACTCCCGATCATGGGCGATGCGGGTGAACACGAAGAGCAGACCGAAGAAGGCTATGACGTCGAGAACCAGTTGCAATCCATGCAGCCGGTCGGGACTCCACAGCAGCCCGACGCACATCACGCCGACCAGCGCCTGCGCGAGGCGAGTGTGGCGGTCCGTTCGCCGCAGGACCGACGGCAGGCCGATCAGAGCCACGACGAGGAAGGCGTAGCCAATCGTGTTATAGCGCCACAGTCCGCCGGTCAGGAGCGACAGCGTTGGCTGCAGGGTGTCGGCTGCATGACCATCGAGCACGGCCAGGCCTGTCGTCGCGAGCGCCGCCACGACGGGCTCCCAGGCGCCGAGGACCAGGACGGCCAGCGCGGCTATCGTCAGGACGCTCAACGCCCATGGCATGCCGACGACGAAGCAACCGGCGAGGCCGACCAGCACCACCCCGAGGAACCGGGGACCCCAGACCCGGACGGGTGAGATGGTCTCGCTCGTCCGGATCTCCGGTCCGTTGACCGGCATCGCCGGCCGATGGTCGACGATGACCGGACCTCGAAACGGAGCCGCGTCGGGGTACGCGGCGGCGCCGTCGGCTACGAGTGTTGGGCTTCGCATAGGGCCACGTGCAGGGACAGGAGCGAAATCGCGCGCTGGTAGACGCCGCGCCTGGACATCTCCGGGAGTTGGGTGCCGTCGCGGAACGCCGTGATCCAACGCTCGCAGAGGTCGGCACGCATCAGGCCGCGGAGCGGTGAGTTCGAGGCCAACAACGTCTCGTGCAGACGCTGCTTGAAGGACGTGTCGACCCAGGTGTCGACGGGGATGGCGAATCCGGCCTTGGGCTTCCGGGCGACGTCGGCGGGCAGCCAGCGCTCGGCGATTCTTCGCAGCACGCGCTTGCTCGTGTGGCCTGTGACCTTGAGTGCATGCGGCAGCGTCAGTCCACGCGCGACCAGATCTTCGTCGAGCATCGGCACGCGGACCTCGAGGCTCTCCCGCATGCTGGCCGTATCGACCTTGAAGAGGTAGCCGTTGGCCAGCGCCAGACGGATGTTGACCTCGGTCATCAAGCCCGAGAGTCGCTCAATACGCGAGGCACGCCGGTCGAACACATTGGGCCACCGGCTCTCGAAGAGCCGGCGGGTCGGCAGCACGTCATGGCCGGCGAATGCCTCCAACTGCTCGCGCTCACGGAGTACCGCCACCATGTTCCGCAGGATGCCGGCATCGTCAGCTGTCGGG
>JANNEJ010000768.1:0-9260 GCA_031378585.1 Acidobacteriota bacterium
TGCCCGACCTGCGCCGATCCGGCGTTGTTGCTCGTCCAGTTGTTGCAGGTGTGATCGGCGGTGTCGGTATACGCCCGGCCGTCTGGCGTGGACCCGGTGAGGATGTCGTGCTGGTTCGGCTTGTCACCGACACCGTTGACCAACTCGCCCTTTTCATTCTGCGCCAACTGCTTGCCGAGCGGGTTGCCGATGCGGGCCTGCTCGATCGTGTCGCCGTGCAGCACACCGTTGTTGGCTGAGATCACTTGACCGCGGAAGTTGTGCCACGGTCCGTTGCCGATGCGGTCTCGCGCGCTGACGGCACCGGCGCCTTGCGTGCTGAGATAGGCGCGCCAGACCGCCTCGCCTTGTCCCGCGGCCTTGCCCAGCGCCTGGCAATGCGCATCCGCGCCGGCCAGCCCGCCGAGATTGGCGCCGTCGCCCTTGCCAACGCTCGTGACGAAGAACGCCATGGGCGGTGGCGGGGCGGCGGCGGGCTGCCCGGCCGCGGCCCCAGCCGGTTGCTGCGCCGCCAGCAGATAGGATCCCGACACCACCGCAACGGTCGCCGCCGCAAGCATCATACGCATCGTCTTCATATCGCTACTCCTCTGGGCCAAGGTGTGCTGCCCTCTGGCCGAACCTGTGAGCCATCATTCTGCCATGCTCGACCGTCTTCACCCCGGTCATCTGACGCCGCACGCCGTCGTCTTCAAGCCGAGACAGGCCCCGTGGTCACCGGACGCGGCGGTACCACTGCGGCACGAGGTTCGGACCGGGGCCGAGCAGCAGCTCGCCGCTCCCCATCACGTCCACGCCGTGATTCCCGGCCGAGTTCACCCAGCCGGCGATCTTTCCCGTCGTGGTGTCCACCTTCAGCAGCCATCCCGGCGACAGGTTCGGCTGTTGGAGCGGCTGCGTCGAGAGCCACATGAAGGCGCCGTCGGCCTCGAGGCCAAACGTCTTGCCGTAGCCCGTCCATTCGCCAAGGAACTTTCCCGTCTGGTCGAACCGCTGCACGCGGCCGTTCTCCCGGTCGGCCACGTAGACGACTCCGGCGCGATCGATCTGGATCGAGTGCGGCAGCACGAACTGTCCGGGGCCCGTGCCTGGTGCGCCCCACTCGCGCACCTTCGTGCCCTCCGCGGTGTACTCCAGGATCCGCGCGTTGGCGTAGCCGTCGCTGATGAACAGGTGCCCGTTGGCCGCGAATGCGAGGTCGGTCGTGCCACAGAAGTTGTTGCGGCACGGCGTGGGCGGCCCGCCCACAGCAAGGTCGAGCAGCACCGTGCCCTCGGGCGAGAACTTGATCACGTGCGAGCTGGCGGCGTCGGTCGTCCACACGTTGCCTTGTGGATCCACGCGGATGGCGTGCGGCATCACGAAGAGGCCCTTGCCCCACGAACGCAATACCTTGCCGTTCCGGTCAATGGCAATCACCGGATCGGCCTTGTCGCCGCGCTGCAGCAGATAGACGGTGCCGTCCTTCGACGACGCGACCCACGACACCATGCCCAGCGCGAAGCCCGGCGTCGGCGGCGTGACCGCAATCGCCGTGGCTTCGAGCGTCAGCTGCGGGGCCGCCGCAACGAGCGCGCGCAGCGTCTTCTCCGCGGCGTCGTGCGGCTTCTGCACGGGCGTCTGCCCGCCGAGCGAGGCCACCGCCCCGAAGAGAATCAACCCAAGCGACATGATCCGCATCGCAAACCTCGCGGTAAGCAGCCTCATGGCAGATCGGGCGGCGGCACGCGTTTCTTGCTGGCTTGCTCGAACGCAAAGGCGATGGCAATCAGCGTGGGCTCGCTGCACGCCGCGCCGGTGAAGGTCACGCCGTAGGGCGCCGGCTTCGCGTTGAAGCCCTCGGGCAGCGGCGGCGTGAGCGCGTTCCGCACCAGGCCGAACGGCACGGCGATGATCGGATACCCGGCCCGCGACGCCAGGTTGGCGCCGGTACCGGCCGGCGTCAGAAGTGCGTCGAGCTTGTGCTGGGCGAGCACGGCGTCGATGCCCTGCGCGCGGCTGAGGCGCGCGTCCTTGGCCACGTCTGCGGCGTTCCTCGCTTTGTCCTTCTCCACGTCCATCTCGTCGGAGATGTCGAGCCGCGATTGCCCGAAGCGCATGGCGTCGGCTTTGGCATGCGCCAGGTTCCACTCGCGCAGCTCGGTCAGCGTCGTGACCGGCGCGGCCGGACCCAGGCTCTTCAGCCAGGCGTTGAAGTCGCGCTTCATGCCGTACTTGAAGTTCACCGTGCAGTTTGCGTCGCCGCCCTTCTTGTGTTCGGCGCCCTGGCAGTAGTTGAAGAGCAGGAAGTTGTCGGCGGCGCTGGTCGCGACCACACTCGGCACCTCGGCGGGGTCGACCACCTCCGCGCCCTGCGCCTCGAGCAGTGCGATCGCGTCGGCCATCAGCTTGGCCTGCTCGGGGTTGAGGCCGCCCTGCGGCTCTTTCTCACCCGGCGGCGTCACCGCGTCGTAGAAGAACGCCCGCGGCACGCCGATGCGCACGCCCTTCAACCCGTCAGCCTTCAGAAACGCCGTGTAGTCTCGATTGGGCGGCGGGGTGCAGGCCGTCGTGGCGGCGTCGTTGGGATCGGGAGCCGCGCTTTCAAGCACGCCCATCAGAATCGCGGCGTCCGTTACCGTGCGCCCCATCGGGCCGGCCGTGTCGTGATCCGCCGTGATGGGAATCACACCGTAGCGGCTGATGCGGCCAATCGTGGGCCGGATGCCCGCCAGCATGTTCGCGTTCGAGGGACTGATGATCGAACCGCCCGTATCCGAACCGACACTTGCGGCCCAGAAGCTGGCCGCCGTGCCCGCGCCGGAACTCGAGCCGCCGGTCTGCAGCACGGGCCGCCCGTCGAAGGTCTCGGGCCGCGGGTCCATGCGCGGGTCGTAGGGGTTGTAGGCAAAACCCGCCACGCCCGTGTAGTTGGCCACCATCGGCGTGGGCGCCCCGGCTGTCCAGTGCGCCAGCTCGGTCAGCACGGTCTTGGCGATGATGATCGCGCCCGCGTCGCGCAGGTTCTTCGTCAGCGTGGCGTCATAGGGCGGCATGAGGTCACGGAAGGCCAATGCGCCACCGGTCGTGCGGATGTCGGTGGTGTGGATGTTGTCCTTGAGTGCGATCGGGATCCCGTGCAGCGGCCCTCGGATCGTGCCGGCCGCGCGCTCTGTGTCCATCGCGTCGGCTTCCGCCAGCGCGCGCGGGTTCACGGTGATGATCGCGTTCAGCCGATCCTCGTAGGTGGCGATGCGCTGGAGATACTTCTCGGTGAGCTGCCGCGACGTGAGGCGTCCCGACGACAGCGCCGCCTGGATCTCGGGGATGCCGGCTTCGACCACGTTGAAGTCGGCCGCGGCCTTGCTCGGCGCGGTGGCTGGTGCGACGGCTGGTCCGCCGCACGCCGCGACGGTGCCGGCCACGAGAACGACGGACAGTCCAAGAAATCCACGTGTCATGTCGATGCTACCTGACCTCGCGAATGCGGATCGCGCGGAACGCCAGCGCGCCCTCGTGGTCGCCCTGGATGGCGATGTGCCCGCGCTTTGCTTTGCCGTACTTCGGCCACTTGCCGAACTTGCTCGCCGCGACCTTGGCTTCCCAGTCGGGGCTCCACAGCTCGTACTCGACCAGCTTCACGCCGTTCAGCCAGTGCTCGACGTACGCGCCTCTGGCGACGATGCGCGTCGTGTTCCATTCGCCGACCGGCTTCAGGTGCCCCGGGGGTGACGGGTAGAGCCCGTACGCGGCGCCCGCGCACGTCAGGCGTGTCTTGTTGTCGTCCGCATTGTCGTCGTCGAGCAGCTGGTACTCGGGCGCGCTCCAGTACACACGGTCGTACTTCTCGGTGCCGCGGTAGAAGATGCCGGCATTACCGGAGGGGCCGATCTTCCACTCGAGCTCGAGTTCGAAGTCGCGGAAGCGGTCCTTCGTGATGATGTCGCCGGTCTCTGTGTCTTTCGCCAGCGTGCCATCGACGATGGACCATCCGGCCGGCACGGCCTTCGCCTTGTACCCGCGAAAGGCGTTGAGCGAGGTGCCGTCAAACAGCACTTGCCACCTCGGCTGGGCCTGCAGACGGGCCACGACCGTGGCGAGCATCAGCGCACAGAGCAGGAATCGGGTCAGCGTCGTCATTGTGATTGCCCGCCGCGCGTCGCGACGACCTCCAGGGAGCCGAAGAGCTGCGGCAGTTGTAGACGATTGCAGCACGGGATGCAACGGCGATCGTCGGCCGCTAGTGTCGCGTCCCCGGACGCGACGCTAGGCACGCCGGTGCCGGCGTTGGTAGCGTGCACTCTGCAATACGTAGGGACCAGGCAATCGCATCGCCGTCAGCACGCCGTGCGCGATGGTGTCGAGGCCGTAGGTGTTGCCCACCACCCGAGGATGCGGCCAGTCGTCGTCGTCCACGTGCGCGTTGTTCATGTGGCCGTAGATGACGGTGCGATCGCCGGCATACGCCTTGGGGAATCCCGGGGCACCCCACACGAGCGCCGTTGCTTGGGCGTCGAGGTCCTCCTCGACCGGGTCGACACCGCCGTGCGAGCAGAGGCACTCCGGTGTCTCGTGGTAGAGCCCGAGCGACGCGAAGAACTGGCGGTGCTCGGTGGGCATGGCTTCGAAGAGCAGGTCGTAGGGCAGCGCGCACGTGCCCTCGTAGACGCTCGTCCGCGCCGCGCGCGCCGCCGCCCGAATCGCCTCGGCGGCCTCGACCGAGTAGCTGCGGATCGTGGCGTCAGCCTCCATTCCCAGCAGCCACGAATGCTGCGTGTAGTCGCGCATCGTGCGCAGGAACCAGTCTTCGTGGTTGCCGCGCAGGCACACGACGTGGGCGGGTACGGTGGACGTGAAGTCGAGGATGGCGTCGATGCACCCGCGGGTGTCGACGCCGCGGTCGATGTAGTCGCCAAGAAAGACGACCGTGTCGTCGGTGCCGACGTTGGGCCGCACGCGCTCCAACAAGTCGCAGAGCGGTTTCAACTGCCCGTGGATGTCGCCGATTGCGATGGTAGCCATGACGTCCGCACGGGGACGGCGCCTATCCTATCGCACCGGCTCGCGGGCTGGCCCGGCGCGATCGGGACAGGGCGGCGCGGGCAGCATCGGGTCAGTTCTTCACGGTGCCGAGCCGTCCCGCTTGTGCAAGTACCGATTCGGCACGTTGGGCTTCGACGGCACCGGCCGGCCCGCGGCCTCCAACAGCGCGCCGACCGTGCCGGCCAGGTCGCGTTCGTCGCGGTGCATCTGCGGAAGCAGCCCGAGCTGGGCGTAGGACACCGGCGTGAGGTCGAAGAGCACGGTCTCCCACTCGCATCCGCGCCCCCATACGAGCCCGGCCACGCGCGCGTCCACGGCTGCGCCCGCGTCGAGCAGCAGACGCATCACCGGCGCCGACCGGTTGGCATGCGCGTTCACCGTGTGGAAGAGCGGCGTATGTCCGCCGAGCCCGTCGGTGTCCACGTCGGCCCGATCGTTCACGTTGGCACCGAGCGCGATGAGCGCGCCCGCCACCTCCACGTGGCCGAACTCGGCGGCCACGTGCAGCAGCGACACGCCGGTCAGCGGCGTGAAGGCACAGCTCATCGTGACGCGATGGTGCAGGCAGGCGGGCGTCGCGCGCGCCATCGCCACGAGCGCGTTGGGATCGTTCAACAGCACGGGCAGCGCGACCGGGTCGTCGGCCGCGGCGCCCTGCTCGAGCAACAGGCGCAGGCAGGCAGCAAACCGGTCCGACCTCGTGTACATCTCGGTCAGCCAGGTGATGGCCGGCTTCTCCTCGATGGGCACCCGCACGTCGAGGCCGGCGGCGATCACCGCGCGCAGCCGCTCGGGCGAATGCAGCTCGCAGGCGACGCGGAACTCGTAGCTCATGGCGCCTCTTCCCAGCCAGCCGCGCGCAAGCGTCGCGCGCCTCAGCGCGCCGGCAGCAGGGCCTTGCGCACCTTCGCCACGACGGTGAAGTTCGGATCCACGACGTTGGCGATCTCGTACTCGAGTGCCTGTCCCATGAAGGCCGACGCGCCACGCTCGGAGAAGCCGTAGTCGGCCACGAGCCAGCGCAGCATCTCGGTCGTGGCATGCTGAAGCGCCTGCAGCAGCGGACGCGCGCTGCCGAGCGTCATCACGTGCGTGTCGCTCTCCATGCGCGGCCAGCTGGCGGCCTTCTTCTTGATCAGGTCCACCGTGAACTCCACGTCCATCGACGTCTCGAGGCCGGTGCCGACCACCTCGCCTTCGCCCTGCCGCGCGTGCCCGTCGCCGATGTAGAGCAGCGCTCCCGGCTCGTTCACCGGCAGCATCACCTTCGCGCCCGCCGTGACGCCGGCATAGTCCAGGTTGCCGCCGAAGGCGCCGGGCGCAGCCGTGCTGATGGCCTCTTTGCGCGCGGGCGCCACGCCCACGCAGCCGAGCATCGGCCGGAGCGGGAGCACGATCGTTCCCGGACGCACGTCGGGATCACTGAGCCGCGCCACGCCGGCCGCCTTGTCGATCTGCCAGGTGACGCGCTTGGGGTCGCGGTCTTGACGCGTGCCAATCGAGGCCGGATCCACCGTGTAGGGCGCCAGCAGGCTGGACGAATACGCGGTGGCCCGGTTCGTCTCGATCTTGTCGAAGGTGACCACCACGATGTCGCCGGGTTCGGCGCCCTCCACGTAGAACGGCCCCGTCTGCGGATTAGGGCCTTGCGCTACGGACTTGCCCTCCGCGTCCACGCCGCTGGCGTCTACGGTCTTCGTGATCACGCGGTCGCCTGGCTTGACGCGCAGGGCGGGCGGATGCGCAAACGAGAAGGTGTTGTAGTAGCGATTGGGCACGAACCTGTGCGTGTCGGCAGACACACGTGGCGCCGAGGCCAACAACAGGGCAAGCAGGCCGAGGGTCCAGGTGCGAGTCGTCATTCGGGACCTCACCGCTCCCGCGGGGGAAAACGTGCGTTGATCTCCGACGAGGGCACCGCGGCCGACAGCGCCGAGAAGGTGCCATGGTCGGCCAGTTCGCGGGCCGGCTGCAAGTCGCCCGTCCACGCCGTCCGCGCGAGTGCGCCACCGACGCTGATGCGGCGCACGCCGAGGGCGGCGGCCCCGGCCACGGTGATGAAGTTGCCATTCACGAGCAGGTTGACCGGCGTGGGCGCCACGGCCGACACGACGGCGGCAATCTCGGCGGCCGTGCGAATGCCCGGCGCATACACGCAGTCGGCGCCCGCCTCGGCGTAGGCCACGAGCCGCGCGGTGGTCTCTGGCAGATCCGGGCGGCCGGCGATGAACCCTTCCGACCGCCCGGTGAGCAGCACGCCGGTGCCGCTCTGGTCGATGGCGTGCCTGGCCGCGCGAATGCGCTCCACGGCCAGCGTGCGCTCGAAGAGCGGCGCAGCCGCGTCGCCGGTGGAGTCTTCGATCGACAGACCAGCGACGCCCGTGGCCGTGGCCGACAGCACGTGCGCGGCCACGAGCTCCGGCTCCACGGCGAAGCCGCCCTCGAAATCCGCGTTCACGGGCACCTCGACGGACCTGGCCACGTCCCGCATGTGCGCGAGCATGTCGTCGAGTGCCACGTGGGTGTCACGCTGGCCTCTCGACCACGCAAAGCCAGCGCTGGTCGTGGCCAGCGCTGGAAACCCGAACTGCGCGAGCACGCGCGCGCTGCCCGCGTCCCAGGGATTTGGCATCACGAAGCAGCCCGCCTCGTGCAACCGGCGGAACGTCGCGACGAGTGCGTGTTGGGTACTCGGCGGCATGGCTGATCGGTCCCTGGCTAGGCGGCGCGCCCGCAGTTGTGCCGCCCGAGGCCGACTCGATGACGCGCCGGGGGCGGCCTATTCTTCGTTTGCGTGCAACGTGCGCTGCGCAACGCGCAGTTGGCCAAAGAGCGTGTCGCGTTCCGCGTCGAACGCGGCGCGCATCGCGGCCGGCACGGGCTCGCCCGGCGGCAGGTTCTGGTGCTCCGTCACGGGGTTCACATACGCGCCGTCTCGGCGCAGGCCGTAATGCAGGTGCGGCCCGGTCGCGGTGCCCGTCATGCCCACGTTACCCACGACCTCGCCCTGGCCCACGCGGGCGCCGGGGTGGATGCCGCCGGCGATGGCCGACATGTGCATGTACTCGCTCTCGTAGCCGCTCGCGTGCTTCACGCGCACGGTGCGGCCGCCGCCGCTGGTCCAGCCGGCAAACGTCACCACGCCGCCCGACACGCTCACAATCGGCGCGCCGGAGGGCGCGCCGTAGTCCACGCCGTTGTGGGCACGGGCGTATCTCAGCACGGGGTGCATGCGCGAACGCGAGAACCGCGACGTGATGCGGGGCTCGAACTTCAGCGGCGATTTCAGGAAAAACCTCGTGAGCGACAGGCCGTTCCTGTCGAAGTAGCCCGGCTTGCCGGTCGGCAGCACGAACCGCATGGCCGTGAGCGTGCGGCCGTCGTTCAGGAACTCGGCGGCCTGCACGGGGCCGTAGCCCACGAACACGCCGTCTTCCCGCACCGACTTCTCCACCACGACGCGAAACGTGTCGCCGGGCTGCAGGCCGCTGTTGAAATCGACCTCGCCGCCGAAGATGTCGGCGAGCGACAAGGCCAGGTCGAGCCGCTCGCCGGCGCGCTCGAGCGATTCGCTGATTGACGGCGCCTCGCGGTCGATGCGGCCAGAGACCACGACCTGGGTCGTCGTGCGCGGCAGCTCCACGACCTCGGCCTCGAAGAGCGCGATGTCGCCGTCGCGGCGCGAGGCGCGCAGCGCGCGCGTGGGGTCGATCTCGTATTCGAACGAACGGATGCGCCCGTCGAAGAGCCGTTCGATCTTATAGATGTTGCCGGCGCGCAGCTTGCGCACGTCGAAGCTCGAGGTCACGGCCTGCACGAGCGCCGACAGCTCGGAATCGGGCAGCAGATGTTTGCCGAGCATGCCGGCCACGGTCGTGCCGCTTGGCACGACGGCCGAGATGATGTCGGAGTCCCGTGGTAACAGGACGTCGGCAAGGCGCCGGGGCGCGTCGGCCAGGACGTTGCCGGTGTGTTCGGGCAGCCGGTCGCGCACGAGCGCCAGCCCCGCGCTCAGCGAGAGGCTGACAAGGCCGATGAGCAGCTGGGTGCGTGGACGCATCATCGTGCGGTCGCGCGGCTCAGAAGCCGCCGGGACGGGGCGCGGTGGCGCGCTCGGTGGACGGCGGCACGAGGCCCTTGATGCGCATGTAGGTCACGAGGTTGCCGTAGTGCTCGTTGCTGTGGCTGATGTTCTGCACCAGGATCTGACCGCGGGGCTGCTGGCTCTGGCCCATGGT
>JANNEJ010000778.1:0-3100 GCA_031378585.1 Acidobacteriota bacterium
ACCTGGCAACGCCTGAATACTCGCCCGACGGCAAGTGGCTGGCCTACACCGCCGACGACGACGCCAAAAGCATCAATCTCCGCCTGCTGAACCTCGCCACCGGCGCCTCTACGGACCTGACGACCGGCCCATATGTGAACCACGAACCGGCGTGGTCGCCAGACGGTAAGCGCCTCGCCTACGTCTCCACGGCGCCCAACGGCTTCTTCAACGTCTTCGTGATGGATCTCGTAGACGGCAAGCCCGGCAAGCCGGTCCAGATCACGACCGACAACTCCTTCGGCCGCGACCGCTTGTACTTCGGCGACGTCGACGTGCACATTGCGCCGGCGTTCTCGCCCGACGGCAAAGAACTGCTGCTCGTGTCGAACCGCGGCATCCCGCTTGGCTCGGGCGGCATCTGGCGCGTGCCGGTGGAGCCAAACGTAATGGGCACCCCCAGGGCCAGGCTGATCCACAAGGAAGAGACGCTTTTCCGCACGCGGCCGCAGTGGTCGCCCGACGGCAAGCGCATGGTCTACGCCTCGCATCTCGGGGGCCAGTACACCCAGCTCTTCGTGCTGCCCACGGTCGGCGGTGAGCCCTACAAGATGACGTTCGGAGCGCACGACAACTTTCTGCCGCGCTGGTCGCCCGACGGCGAGTGGATTGCCTACATCTCGAACGAAGAAGGCTTGCCGCAGCTGAAGCTGATGAAGTCGTGGGGTGGCGAACAGAAGATCGTGCGCATCGCCGAGCGGCGCTACGCGCGGTCGATGGCCACGGTGGCGGTACGGGTCGTGGACGACCTCACGGGCGAGGAAACCGCCGCGCGGGTGTACCACACGGCCGCCGACGGCAAGCCCTACACACCCCCCGATTCCTACGAACGGCTCGCCACGCTGAATCGCCACGTCTTCCACACCCCCGGGCACTACGTCACGCACGTGCCGCCAGGCCCGTTCACCATTGAAGTGACCAAGGGCTTTGAGTACGACCTGTCGAAGACGACGCTCGAGTTGAAGCCGGGCTCGACGAGCAACGTCACCATCCGCCTGAAACGCCTCGTAGATTTCAAGTCGCGCGGCTGGCGCTCGGGCAGCAACCACGTGCACATGAACTACGCCGGCAACCTGCACAACACGCCCGAGAACATGCTGCTCATGGCCAGGGCCGAGGACATGAGCATGACGAGCCTGCAGATTGCCAACAAGGACAACCGCATCCTCGACTACCAGCACTACACGCCGGGCCAATCGCTGCATCCGCTCTCGAAGGACGATTACGTGATGCACGTGGGGCAGGAATACCGGCCGCCGTTCTACGGCCACATCTCGCTCTTCAACTTGAAAGAGCACCTGATCTCGCCGTTTGTCACCGGCTACGAAGGCACCGGCATCGAGAGCTTGTACCCGTCAAACACCGACATCTTCCGGTACGCGAAGGCACAGGGCGGCATCGGCGCCTACGTGCATCCCTACAACGGCGATGCCGATCCGGTCGACGGCGGCCTGGGCACCGCCAAGGGCTTCCCCGTGGACGTGGCGCTGCAGTCGCTCAGCTATCACGAGCTGTGGTCGCAGAACGCCGGCGATGCGGTGCTGACCGTCTGGTATCACACGCTCAACAACGGCTTCCGCGTGCCGGTCACGGGCGGCGAAGACTCGATCTCGAGCTTGCACCGCGTGGAACTCGTGGGCGTGTCGCGCGGCTACTTCCAGCTCGGCGACCAGCCGCTCACCTGGGAGAACTGGATGAAGGCGATGCTGGCCGGCAAGGGCTTCGTCACCAATGGCCCGCTGCTGGAGTTCTCGGCCAGCGGCGCGGGCATGGGTGAGGAACTCGCGCTGCCCGGCGCGGGCGGCACGGTCACCTTCAAGGGCACGCTGAACTCCATCGTGCCGATCGACCGCTTCGAGCTCGTCTCGAACGGGCACGTCGTGCACACGGTACCGCTCACTGGCGACCGGCGGGCGGCTGCCTTCGAGCTGCCGCTCGAGATCAAGACCAGCGGCTGGTACTCGCTGCGTGCCATCGGGAAGCCCGGGACCTTTCCGACAGAAAACTCACGGCCGCAGGCGGTCACGAACCCGATCTTCGTGATGGTCGGCAGTCAGGCGATTCGCAGCAAAGCCTCGGCCGACTACTTCGTGAAGTGGATCGACAAGCTCACGGCCATGGCCTCGGCCGACTCTGGCTGGCGCAGTGACAAGGAAAAGGCGCACGTGCTCGGGCAGTTCACCGAGGCGCGCAACATCTATCTGGCGCGCGGTAAGGAAGCCGTCGCCTCCGGGCGCCAATAGCGCACGTCGGGGCCGTCGATGCAGGGCCAGAATCAGGGCGCGGCGTTTCGTTTCTGTCCCGTGTGCGGCAGTCCGCTTGAGCCACGCGCGCTCAGGGCCGGCGAGCCGATGCGGCTGGTGTGCACGAGCAGCGCGTGCGGGTTCGTGTTCTATCTCGACCCGAAGCTGGCCGTGGGCACCATCATCAGCATGCCTGACGGCCGCATCGTGCTCACCCGGCGCGCCATAGAGCCTGGCTACGGCCTGTGGGTGTTCCCGGGCGGATACGTCGACCGCGGCGAGGACGTGCGCGTGGCGGCCACACGCGAAGCCCGCGAAGAGGCTGGCATCGACGTGCGGCTCGACGGCCTGGTGGGCATCTACTCATACTCGGGCACGACCCCCGTGATTGTCGTCTACCAGGCGACCTGGATCGCTGGCGCGCTCGCGATCGACGATGAGAGCTCCGAGATCCGAGCGTTCGAGATCGAACAACTGCCCTGGGACGAGCTGGCGTTTCAGAGCACGCGCGAGTCGCTGCACGACTACCTGAACGCCGCTGCGTCAGCTGCCCCGCCCCCAGCCGGGACGACTACTGGGGCTTGACGGCGAAGGGTCCCACTTCGGGCTTACCCTGCGTATTAGCGAGCGCCCCCAGTTCGGCGGCGGCACCACGCGCGATGAGCGCGGTTTCGCTGCCCGCCTGGAAACATGTGAAGTCGGGTCGATCTCGCCAGGCCAACGGCCCACAGAGCCGGACGCCGGCCCCAATCGCCGCGTCGTGCACGATGTTCACGAGCCGCTCGTAGTCGGGCTGGCCCTGTCGATAGCCGCTGAAG
>JANNEJ010000811.1:0-9733 GCA_031378585.1 Acidobacteriota bacterium
GAGAGGCCGTGGTATCTCCTGACGCCGAAATCTGAGCACCGCGAGCAATGGCGGTCCTCCGTAGTCTCGGGCGCGGTTCCTCGCCGCGGCAGGACGTCCCGCCATCGCGGAGCGAAGTTGAGGCGGAAGGAGATACCACGGCCTCTCGACTGCGAGGACCGCGTCGCTCTGCGCGCTACCGCGGCGCTGTTGCAGCCGGCGCCCCGCGTTCGAGCACGAGGCCCACGGCGGTGCCGCGCTTGAAGCCCTTCCAGTAGGTGTGGGTCGGCCGCGGCTTTCCGTCGCGTTCGAGCGCGAACACCGCGTCCTTGCCGTGTGGCACGACGTCGAAATACGCCAGGCGCGCCACGTTGCCCTTGACGTGGGCGTCGAAGTGCGCCGTGGCAAAGTGGGCCAGGATGTTGTTCATCCGCACCGTGTCCCACACCGGATCCGCGTAGTGCTCGAACGGGAACGACCGCTGCGTTTCGGAGTAGACGTAGGTCTCGGCCGGGGCGGGAATGGGCGCCGCGGCGTTGTGATTGGCGTTCACAAATGTGAGCAGGTAGCGATCGGCGTTGACGGCGCTGTTGAAGATGGCGCGCGTGCCTTTCTCGTAGCCCGAGACGTCGTCGGCGCTGCCGGCCACAAACAGTGTCGGCGTGCGGATGCCGGCCAGACCTGCGGCGTCCCAGTAGCCCACGTGCATGCCCCACGGGCCGATGGCCACTGCCGCCTTGATGCGCGGATCGATCGAGGCCTGGTAGGCCGGGGTGTCCGCGCCGCGATCGAGCAGGAGACGGTTGGGAGGTGCCCCCTGGAACGTCGCCGCCGCCGTGCGATAGCCGCCGCCGATCACGTTGACGACACCATACCCGCCCATCGAGTAGCCCACCAGGCCCGTCCGGGAGGCATCCACGCGGCCCACGAGAAAGCTCCCCGATCCGGCCGAACCCAGACGCGCCATCTCGTTCAAGACGAAGAGCTGATCGAAGGAACGGTTGTAGAGCGTGCTGGCGAAGTTCTTCAGATCGTCGTAGGTGCTCTCGGCGTGATCGATCGAGACGGCGACGTAGCCCTTGCTCGCGAGGTTCTCGGCCAGATGGCTCATGAGGTACCGGTTGCCGGGGTAGCCGTGCGAGATGATCACGAGAGGGAACGGCGCACCGGTGCCAATTGGCGCCGCGTCACGCACGGCCCGGCCGCGCAACGTCGCTGTCACGGCCGGATCGCGAGTGACGGACAGGTACTCGCCGCCAGGTCGCTCCGACGCGCCGAGGCTTGCGGGATACCACACCTCGAGCGTGAGCGTGCGGTCGTAGCGCGCGACCGGTCCCCCTTCGGTGGTCTTCAGGATGTCGGCCCTATTCCGATCGGTTGCCTGGATCGTGCGCACGCCAATGGCGTGCTCGCCGTATGGCGCCAGCTCCGGTGCCGTAGGCGCCACGGTGTCGATGCGGTTGTCTTGCGCGGCGGCGTGCGGCACGGGCGCGGCCAGCATCGCAAAGGCGAGGAGCCACAGGCGGCTGCTCCAGGTCATGACTCGGCTCACGGTCGGCTCTCCTCAGGGGGCGAAACAGCATGTTAGTCTACGCCGGATGAGCGATACGGGTGCGCCGCCGAGCGATGTCTTCGCTGCCGGGCTCTTCCCTCTTTCACCAGCCACGCACGACCAGGGGTTGCGCTGGCTGTTCGACCTGTCCACGCTGCTTCTCCTGCTCGACTGCCATCCTGGCGACCGCGTGCTCGACCTGGGCGCGGGCTCGGGCTTCTCGTCCGAGATGCTGGCGCGGTTCGGCTACGACGTCGTCGCCGTGGATCCCGACGTTGCGGCTCTCGCCAACAATCGGCGCCGGCCCAGTTTTGACCGGGCGCGCATCGCCGGTACGGTGCAGGTGGCGGGCGGGGTTGCCGAGTACTTGCCGTGCGCGGATGACGCCTTCGACGGCGTGTTGTGCATGAACGCCATGCATCACGTGAGCGATCTGCCGGCGGCGGTCCGGGAACTGGCGCGTGTGCTCAAGCCTGGCGGGCGCGCGGTCTTGTGCGAGCCGGGCCTTGACCATCTTGACGCCGCCGAGACTCGCCGGGCCAGAGCCGAACACGGCGAAGACGATCGCGCCTTCGACGTGCTGGCCTTCCTGCGCCTGGCGCTCGACGGCGGATTCTCGGACGCGATGCTTTCAGCCACACTGCAACCGCCGCTGCGGCTGCTGCCGCTGCAGGAAGTGGAGCTCTATCGCTCGGGCCACCACCAGCGACCGCACATGACACCCAGCGGTGTGATCGACGAACTGCACCGGCATCACCCCTACGCCATGCTCGTGCGGGCCGGCGCGAAGCCGAAGACATCGCGCAACCCTGGGGTCCTGGCGTGCGAGGTCCACACCGAACCGCTGCCTCCGTCGGTACGCGCGGCCGGCCGGTTCAGCATCCGCGCGCGCGCCGTCAACACCGGCGACACTCTCTGGCTGGCGCGGCCATCGCGTCACGGCGGCTACGTGACCTTGGGCTGCAAGTGGACGGACGCCGCGAGCGGACGGCTCGTGACGGATGTTCCCGGACGCACGCGCCTTGCCTCCGATGTGCCGCCTGGCGCCACGACGGAAGCCACGATCGACATGGCGCTGCCGTTCAGCCTGCCGCCCGGCGCCTACGTGTTGAAGGTGGACCTCGTGGACGAGTTCGTCTGCTGGTTCTCGGACGTGGCGCCAAACCGAGCGAGCGAGCACCACATCACCATCACGCCGTGACGCGCGCCTGACGAGGGCCGCGGCGTCTCCCGGCGCAAGCGCATCGAGCCCCGTGTGCCCCGCGCGCTTCAGCGCCGTCAATGCCGCAGAGACAGGCTATGCTGACGCTGCTCCATCACACGGAGGAGGACACGCACATGCCGAGCCGCCGAACATTCATGGGTCACCTGGCTGGCGCGGGCGTCGCCTTGGCGAGCGGGGGACTGGACGGGCTGCAACCGGCGTCCGGGCGTCGTCAGGTCGTTGTCGGCGGCCGGCGCGTGCGCACGGTCGATGCCCACGCCCATACGTTCATTCCCTCCGTGGCAGAGGTCGTCAAGGGCACGGAGTTCGAGAAGTCGGTGGCCGGGTCAATTGCTGGCAACCTGCCGATGAGCGACGAGCGCCTGCGCGCCATGGACGCACAGGGTATCGACGTGGAAGTGCTCACGATCAACCCGTGGTGGTACGGCGCCGACCTCGAGTTGGCCCGGCGCATCATCGACACGCAGAACCAGGGCCTGGCCAGGCTCTGCGCCGCTCGACCCGATCGATTCGTGGCGCTGGCCACCGTGGCACTCCAGCATCCAGAATTGGCGGCCGAGCAGCTCGACGCCGCGTTCACGAACCTGAAGATGCGCGGCGCGTCGATGGGCGCCGTTGTCAACAGCGAGGAACTGGGGTCGCCCCGTTTCGATCCCTTCTGGAAGAAAGCCGAGGAACTCGGCGCGCTGCTCTTCATTCACCCGCTGGGCGTTCCGCAGCTGGCCTCGCGCCTGCAGGGCAACGGCTTCCTGACCAACGTGATCGGTAACCCGCTCGAGACGACGATCGCGTTGTCGCACCTGATCTTCGAAGGGACGCTCGACCGGTTCCCCGGCTTGAAGTTCTGCGGGGCCCATGCCGGTGGATTCATGCCGTCCTACAGCGGCCGCTTCGACCAGGGGTGCGTGGCGTTTCCCCAGAACTGCACCAGGACACTCGAGAAGAAACCGAGCGAGTATCTCAAACAGCTCTACTTCGACTCGATGGTGTTCTCTTCGGAAGGCTTGCGCCACCTGGTGGCCGAGTACGGCTCGAGCCAGATCGTGATGGGCACCGACTATCCGTTCCCGTGGACGACGACCTCGTGCGACCACATCCTGAACACGCCGGGTTTGAGCGACGCGGACAAGACCGCGATCCTCGGCGGGAACCTGGTCCGAATGCTTGGAATCACCGAGTGACGGTCCGACGCGAGAAGAGCGAGGTACACGTGGAGAGCGACACGCGCGTGACGAGGGGCAGGGTGTGGGCCTGTGTGCTGGCGTCGGCGCTGGCGGGCGGCCTCGTGCGGGCCCAGCCCTTTCCGCCCGGCTATGTCGATCCGCAGCCGCTGCTGGCGGCGGCAGCCAGGGAAATTGGCGAAGCCAATCTGAAGTGCATCACGTTTTCGGGCACCGGCTACGCCGGCGCCGTCGGGCAAACCTTCGAACACGCCGTCAACATCGACTGGCCGCGCATCGACGCGATGGCTAACTACACGCGCACCATCAACTGGGAAACAGGGACCAGCAAGGAGACGTTCGACCGCAAGCCCGGGTTGAATCCCGCGTCGTGGAAGTACGGCCTGGGGTGGCGGGGAGGCACGCCCGTGCAGAAGCACATGCGCCAGACCCACGTCGTCAACGGCGCGTTTGCGTGGCACATGGACGGCGAGGGCGCACCGCCCGTGGCCGCGTCGCCCGAAGATGCCGAGCGCTACCAGCTGGATCTCTGGCTGAATCCGCCCGGGTTCATCAAGGCGGCCCGGTTGCCGGGCGCCAATCCCGTGGCCATCTGGCGATGGGAGCAGATCGAGATGGGCCGCGACGGCAACGTCGTCAGCCCTGAGAAGATGCACGTCGTCTCCATCACGATGCTGGGCAAGTACCGTGTCGAGGCCACGATCAACCCGCGCAATCAGATCCAGCGGATCAAGACGACCGTCAGCGAACCGGCGCTCGGCGATTTCAACATCGAGCACGAGTCCACCGAGCAGATGACCTTTGGCACCACGAAATGGCCCATCGTCTGGCACTCGCACCAGGGCTGGGACGACAACTGGCAGTTCGACAACGCCAGCACCGGCCACAACGCGTACGGCGGGAAGTTTCCGACCGTGCGGCCGAACGTCTGCGAGGATCCCGTCCCGGTGCCGGATTCGGTCAGGCAGGCCACGTTCCCGTCCGCGGTTACGGTTCAGAAAATGGCCGACGGCGTGTATCTGCTGGGTGGGTCGACGCACAACAGCTACATGATCGAGTTCAGGGACTTCGTCGCGGTGTTCGAAGCGCCGCTCAACGAGGCGCGCAGCCTGGCCGTGATCGAGCAGGTGGCGATGCTCGCGCCGACCAAGCCCATTCGCTGGCTCATCAGCTCTCACCCCCACTTCGATCACATCGGTGGGCTGCGCACCTACCTGCACATCGGATCCACGATCGTGGCGCACCGGAAGTCCATCGACTTCCTGAATCGAGACGTGCTTTCCTACCGGCCGCGCACGGTGGCGCCAGACATCGTGGCGCGGTGGCCGCCCACCGAGCTGTCAGAGGGCTACAACTTCGAGGCAATGAACGAGAACTACGTCATCACCGACAATAGCCGGATCCTGCGCGTGTACTACGTGCAGCCGCTGCAGCACGTGGACGGGATGCTGATGGCTTACCTGCCGTCGGAGCGGATCGCCTTCGAGGCCGACCTCTTTGACACGCACGAGCCCCCGCCGCAAGTGCCGACGCCGGCGATGCGCAGCCTTCTCACGCAGGTGCAGCGCATGAAGCTGGACATAAGGACGCTGGCACCCGTGCACGGCCAGCCGGTGCCCTGGAGCACGTTCGTAAACGCCGTCGGGGCAGGGGGAACGATTCCGCCGGCCGCTCGGTAGTGGTAAACAGGATCGTCTGGTTTCAAGGGGGGTTCAAATGAGACGTGGAATCGTGCTCGGGATGGTGCTGGCACTGGGCGCACTGGTGGCCGTCAAAGCCCAGCAGCCGGCAGCCAACGCGCCTAAGGTCGTCGAGGTCGAGAAGGTCAAGGACAACCTCTTCGTGCTGCGCGGCGGCGGCGGAAACACGGCGGTGTTCGTGACGGCAAGCGGGGTCGTGGTCGTGGACGCCAAGAACCCCGGCTGGGGCACGCCGATCCTCGCCAAGATCAAGGAGCTCACGCCCAAGCCGGTCACGATGCTGATCAACACGCATACCCACGGCGACCACGTGAGCGGCAACGTGGAGTTCCCGGCCTCGGTCGAAGTGGTCGCGCACGAGAACGCCAAGGCCAGCATGGAGAAGATGCCGATCTTCAAGGAACACAACAACGCCGGCATGGCGAAGAAGACGTTCAAGGACAGGATGACCATCGGCACGGGCGCCGATCAGATCGACCTCTACTACTTCGGCCGCGGCCACACAAGCGGCGATGCCTGGGTCGTGTTCCCGGCGCTGCGCGTCGTGCATTCGGGCGATATCTTCGCCAGCAAGTCCGTGCCGCTCATCGACGAGGCCAATGGCGGCAGCATGCTGCTCATGTCGGACACGCTGATGAAGGCCCATAGCGGCATCAAGAACGTGGACGCGATCATCAATGGCCACACGCCGAGGCAGACCTCCTGGGCCGACCTGAAGGAATTCGCCGATTTCAACCAGGACCTGGTCACCTGGATGCAGGCGGAGCTGAAGGCTGGCAAGACGCCGGAGCAGGCGGCAGCAGACTGGAAGCTACCCGAGAAATACCAGGGCTACTCGCCAACCGTCGGGGCGCTCTTCGGCGGCCTTGCGGGACGGATCAAGACGCTCGAAGGCGAGATGAAGAAGTAGGTTCCAGCCGCTAGAACCTAGCCGCTAGAACCTAAGCTCTTAGTGGTGTTCGTCGACCGCGGTCGCGGCCGACAGGTAGATTGCGGTCAGCGTCATGAAGATGAACGCCTGCAGGGGACCGACGATGAGACCGAGGGCCTGAATCGGCAGCGGCGCCAGGAAGGGCACGATGCTGCCGATGATGAGCACCACCAGGTGCTCGCCAAAGATGTTGCCGAAGAGACGCAGCGTGAGCGACATCACGCGCGAGGCGTGGCTGATGAGCTCAATTGGCAGCATCAGCGGCGCCATGGCTTTGGGCACCCCGGGGGGGAACGCGAAGTGCAGCAGGTAGTTGCCGATGCCCTGCGCCCTGACGCCTTCAACGTGGTAGTAGAGCCATACGGTGATGGCGAGCGCGAACGGCACGTTCACGTTGCTCGTGGGCGAACCGAGGCCGGGGATCTGGCCCATCAGGTTGGCCAGCAGGATGAACACGAACACCGTGCCCACGAGCGGCAGGAACCTGCGGCCGTTGTGGCCCATGAGACCTTCGAGTTGCTCGACGATGAAACCGACGATGTCTTCGAGCACAATCTGCAGCTTGCCGGGATTGTCCACGCTGAGGCGTGACCGGATGTAGACGCCGATGCCCGCAATGAAGAGCACGATGAGGGCGCTGAAGACCAGGTAGTCCGGCACGTGAATGCCGAACCCGCCAAACAGGGCGTTCACGAGGTCGACCAGGGGTGAAGGGTGCTGCAGCTGCTCCACAGCCAGAGATTGTACTTGATTTCACAAGGGGCCGAAGAATGGCCGGGCCGACCTGGGATGGTGGCCGACCCGGCGCCCTGCGAAGTCGTGTGAAATCTTGAAGTTAGCGGTAGCGAATGCGCTGTTCTCGCAGGTGGAGGCCGAGCGGCCGTCCGGCCAGTACCGCCACGTCCTGCACCGTGCCGCGTACTTCGACTCGGGCGCCGCGGCCGGGCGCCCGCTTGTCGGTCGACACGACCGTGATCTCGCCTGTGCCGTCGTCGATTCGGTAGACGTTGAAGGCCACGAGCGGCACTCCCCACGAGGTCGTGACGGTGCCGGTGACGGTCACCGAGTGATCCACGAAGCGTCCCGGCTGCGTCTGTAATTGACGAACACTCGGACGCCCTGGCACCGACGCGCATGCGGCGGTCGAAAGCGCGGCGGCCAACGCGAGCGCCGTGATGGTCCAGCGGATGTTCGAGCGAACGCGCATTGGCGAGCCCTCCTGAAGGACGGTGCAGTGAACGCGACGGATCGTGAAACCACGTCCAGGATGCGGCGATGCCAGCGCCTGCCTGATGAACGCACCCTGGTAATCCGCCGCGTTCGACATGCTACATATCAAGACGCGTGCCGACCGTGCGTGAGGGTGGTCAGCGGCGAATTCATTATGGATTCACGCGAATTGCGCACGAGGAACGCGGCGGCGACCCCGCGCCTGGCGTCCTGGGCTGCGGACGCGATGACCTCCCACGGTGACCTTCAGTGTGACCTGAGGCACCAACTGTGCCCCGGCTCCTGATTCTCGCCGTCCCCGCAGTCAGTAAACGCTGAGGTAGCGGTCGAGCTCCCAGGGCGACACGTGGCGAATGTAGGCGTCCCATTCGTCGCGTTTGGCGGCGAGGAAGTGCTCGAAGATGTGCTCGCCAAGCGCGTCGCGCACGAGCTCGCTCTTCTCGAACTCGTCGAGCGACTCGCTGAGGTTGGCCGGCAAGTCGTCGATGCGCAGGTGCCGGCGCTCGCGGTGGCTCATCTTGTAGATGTTCTTGTTCACCGGCGGCCCGGGATCCAGCTCGTGCACCACGCCGTCGAGGCCCGCGCGCAGCATCACGGCAAGCGCCAGATAGGGATTGCACGACGGATCGGGCAGGCGCAGCTCCACGCGCGTCGAGTCGCCGCGCGCGGCCGGCACGCGCACGAGGGGGCTGCGGTTCTTCTCCGACCAGGCAATCGCGGTGGGGGCCTCGTGGCCGGGGACGAGCCGGTTGTAGGAATTCACGAGCGGATTGGTGATCGCGCAGTACGCGCGCGCATGCCGCAGCAGCCCGCCGATGTAGTGCAAACACGTCGCGCTCAGCTGCCATTCGCGGGTCGCGTCAAAGAAGGCGTTGGTTGTGCCCTTGAGCAACGTCTGGTGGGTGTGCATGCCCGACCCGTTCACGCCGAAGATGGGCTTGGGCATGAAGGTGGCGTGCAGGCCGTTTCGTTGCGCCACGTTCTTCACCACGAAGCGAAACGTGCTGATGTTGTCGGCCGTGGCCAGCACGTCGTCGTAGCGGAAATCCACCTCGTGCTGCCCAGGGGCCACTTCGTGATGCGCGGCTTCGACCAGAAAGCCCATCTGTTCAAGAGCGAGCACGATCTCGCGCCGCACGTCTTCACCCTGGTCCACCGGCGCCAGATCGAAGTAGCCCGCCGTGTCGTGCGTGGTCGTCGTGGGACTGCCGTCGCGTCGCTGGAACAAGAAGAACTCGGCCTCCGGTCCTGCCACCATCCGGAGGTCCATGGCCGCCGCACGCGCGATGGCGCGCTTCAGCGCGGAGCGCGGGCAGCCCTCAAACGGCGTGCCGTCGGGATTCGCGATGTCGCAGGTGACGCCGCCCACCTTGGCGCCGCTGGCGTCTGGCCACGGCAGCACCTGGAAGGTGCTCAGGTCGGGCTTCAGGTACATGTCCGACTCTTCGATGCGGACGAAGCCTTCAATCGACGAGCCGTCAAACAGCACCTGCCCGTCGAGGGCGTCGGCGAACTGCCGGTCGGGCACCTCCACGTTCTTGATGACGCCGAGGATGTCGGTGAACTGGAGGCGGAGAAACTTCACGCCTTCGCGTTCGGCACGTTCGAGAATGGCGGCTTTCTTGTCCATGGCGGTCCGCGATGCAGCGTTCAAGTATACGGCTCGTCCCAGGTGAATATCTCGAGACCGCCGCCCCATGCCAACCAACTCGGGCCCCTGGCCGTCTGTAGAGGAAAGTAGCCGGCCGATCCCGGCGCGCCCGTGGCACAGGCGGGTCTGTTCACAGGAGACATAGCGATGAGACGTCAGCGCATGGCCATAGTTGCCGGCCTGCTTGCAGCGACCGTGACCGCCGTGGTCGCGGGCGTGGCGGCCAGATCCAATGACGAGGAGCAGAACGGCGCCTCCCCAGCCGCCGAGCGCGGCGCCCAGGA
>JANNEJ010000836.1:0-12274 GCA_031378585.1 Acidobacteriota bacterium
TGCCCGACACGCTGATGTGTGGCCCGACCGCACGGCTCGCGAGTAACCGGCCATCGGCTCCCAGGCCGTGCCACTGAAACAGCGGCGCGTGCCGTGTGAGCCCTTTCGCACCTCGTAGGGCGGTGGGAACGAGTCGACGTGGTGACTGAGGTCGCCCGAGGCCGTCAGGAACGGCGGCTTGCGGTACTCGTCGCCGCAGTCGCCAGGGATGGGCGTAAGCGTGGCGATAGCGGCCTCGAGCTCGACCCGGTCTTCGACGGTGAGCTGGAACGCGCAGAGCCGCGCGTTGTCATCCAGGTGCGCGCGCTCGCCCAGGCGCGCGCCGACGATCACGGCGGCGACGTCAGGCTGCTCCATGATGAAGCGCGTCGCCACGTTCGTGAGCGACACGTCGTGACGTCTCGCCACGGCAGCCGCGGCCCGAAGCACGCGCTGCAGCGCCGGCCAGCCGCCAGCCTCGCGGATGAAGCGCCCGTACTTCATCTGCGACCACGTGCCGTCGCGTTCCCAGTCGGGCTCGGCCTGACCCAACCACTTCTCGCTCAGCCAGCCGCCGCAGACGGTGCCGTACGCCAGCAGGCCCACGCCGTACTCCGCACAGACGGCGGCGAGCTTTCCGGCCGCTCGACGGTCGATGAGCGAACAGCTCACCTGGTTCGACACCACCTCGATGCCACTGGCCAGCACCAGGCGCAAGTGAGCGGCGTCCACGTTGGTGAGCCCGAGATCGCGGATGAGCCCCTCGCGTTTCAGGTCCTGCAAATGGAAGAGCGCGTCGAGCCACGACGGGTCGGCGTAGTTCCAGGCGTGGAACTGCAGCAGGTCGAGCGTCTCGGTCTGCAGCCGCGTCAGCGAGCGCTCGACGGCAGCCCGCGCCTCGTCGGCCGTGACCGGCCCGGGCTTCGGCACCCACTTCGTGAAGAGCTGCAGCCGATCGGGGTCGCCCAGGGCGCGACACTTCCCGGCGATGATCTCGGCCGAGCCGTAGTGGTCGGCCATATCGAACGACGTGAAACCCGCGTCGAGATACGGCGTCATCGCGTTGGCAGTGGCGTCGAGGTCGAGCGTCCGCCCGTCGCGCTCCATGTCGGCGATCTGCCATAGCCCGGTGACGACGCGGGAAATGTCGAGGCCAGAGGCGAGGGTGACGCGGGCAATCGAAGGCACGTGGTTACTCCGGAGGCAAGGTCGCAAATCTGGCGGCGACGTCGACGCCCTGGCTGCGCAGGCGACGCATCTCACGCACGTAGACCACGCTCGCCAGCGCCATCACGATGGCCCAGACCGGAGTGGACTTGAAGTACCACGCGGAAGGGCCGGTGAGATCCTTCCACGTGTGCACGGCCAGATAGATGCCCAGCACGGCAACACCCGCTACCGCCACGGGCACACGCTGCTTTGCCGACGGCAACACCGTGACGGCGGCCGCCAGGGCCGGATTGCGTGACGGCAACGCCAGCACCGACAGCGCCATCAGCAGAAAGTTGATGAGCATCGACGTCACCAGGATGTCGACGCCGAGGAACCAGTCGCCAGCAAGGTGACAGCCGAGCACGCCGATCGTCGCCATGGCGGTGCTGAGCAGGATGGCCACGTGCGGCGTGCGAAAGCGCGGATGCACGGCGGCCACCGCCGCCGGGAAGATGCCGTCCTCCGCCCACGCAAACATCAGGCGCGACACGCCCAGCAGCATCGCCGGCAGGTCCTTGATAAGCGCGACCGACGCACTCGACACGATCACGACCGTCCAGAACGGCGGAAGCACCACGCCCAGCAGGCCCGGGGCGGTGACATCGCGCGTCAGCGCTTCGGTGGCCACGTATTGCCATGGCACCGTGTGGTACACGGCGGCGGTGAACAGGAAGTAGAAGAGCGCCGTGACGCCCACCGAGATGAAGATCGCCAGCGGCAGGTCGCGGCCCGGGCGGCGCGCTTCTCCGCCAGCCTGCGCGATTGAGTCGAAGCCGATGAAGGAGGCAAACAGCAGCACCGACGCCGGCAGCAGCGTGCGTGCCAGCGGCGCGGTCGCACCGGTAACGGCCGCCGACTCACCGCGGGCTACGAGTGCCTGCAGGAAATCAGCCTGCGTGTAGGCGAACCCGGCCACGATCACCACCGCGCCCAGCGCGAACGTGAGGAACATCAACGGCACCATCAGGCGCTCGTAGGCCTTGATGCCGAGCAGATTGACGCCGGTGGCCGCCCACAACACGCCGAGCGCGATGGCGAGCCGCACGCCGCCGTGCTCGAGGGTGGCCGCCAGGTCGTGCCACTGCAGCGCCAGACTGATATCGCGCAGGAACGGCGTGATCAGGAACGACACCACGCCCATGACGATTGACAACGAGAACCACTGCGAGAACGACGCGACGAAGCCCAGATAGGGGCTGAGGGCGCGACTCGCGAACACGTAGCTGCCGCCGGCGCGCGGCATCGCCGACGCCAGCATCGCGTAGGCGAGTCCGGCGAGCACTGCCGGCACCGCCGCCAGCAGGTAGGCCGGCAGCACATTGGCGCCGATCCCAGGCACCTGCCGCTGGATCATGAACGGGATCACGTTCACCGCCGCGCCGACCATGGCGCAGATGCCGGTGGCGGTGAGACCGAGCAAGCCCATCTCGCGCGCGAGCCCGGGGCCCCCGACGCGCGGAGTGTGCGCGTTGGGGTGGAGGCCGGGGCCCCCGACGCGCGGAGTGTGCGCGTTGGGGTGGAGCCCTGAACGGGCCGGCGCAACCGGCGGGGGCGTCGTGGCGCTCATCGCCGCCCAGGGGACGGCGGCGTCATCGGTCCATGCCCCATTGGCGCGCGCATGGACGCGAAGAGCTGCACGTGGTTGTCGATAATGCGCGTCTTCTCCGCCTCGTTCACCTCGGTCGTCCACACATCGCGCTCGGAGGTGCCGCCAAGCACGATGCCGTCGCGCCTCGGCATCATATGAACGAACAGCCCGCGCTGCGACTCCGGAATGTTCACCCCGCCGCTCGTGCTGTAGGTCACCTCGTCCTGAGGTGGCAGCAACACCAGCAGGCCGCGCAGGGGCACCAGCTCGGCGTCGCCGAAGAGCGCCTTGGCGCCGAGCCCGGTGCAGTTGACGATGACATTTTCGGAGAGCGCCATCACGTCGCGCGGCGTCTCGAACTTCCGGATCACGATCTGACCACCGAAGGCCAGCACGTCATCCACGAGCGCCGGTAGATAGATGTTTGGCTCGATGCGCAGCTCCGGCCGCTCAATGGCGTAGCGGGTGGGAAACGGATGCTCGCCCGGCTGCAACAAGGTCATCTCGCTCTGCAGGTGGCGCGGCAGCAGGGCGTTCTCGCCGCCAGCCGACTGCGCCGACTCGGTGGGTGCGTAGTTGGTGATCCACGAGATGCCGTAGCGCGGCGAGGTCATGAACTGCAACTGCCGATAGGCGATCTCGGCCGCCTGCACGAGCTGCGCGCTCCATTCCGGCGTGCGCTTGGCGAACTCGACCAGTCCCGAGGTGGGCGTCCAGGAAGCGAGCGACCAGTTCGAGGTCACGTCCGGAGGCACGTTGGCCGCGTAGATCGTGACGGCGAATCCACGCCGCTGAAGCTGGCGGGCCGTGGTGAGACCCACGACGCCGCTGCCGAGCACGGCGGCACGACGTTCGGGCTGGGCCAGTGCCATGTCCGCAGCCATGGTCGCCGTGCCCCACGAGAGTGACATGCCCGAGCCGCCGTGGCCGTAGTTGTGGATCACGGTCTTGGCGTCGAGCTTGGCGGCCCTGAGCACGAAGCCCGAGGGACGGTGCGGGCGCAAGCCCACGGTGGTGCGGATCACGCGTTCGCGCGACACGCGCACGAGCGGCAGGTGCACCGGCGGGCGACGCGCGATGCCCGGCGCCGGCAGGCCAGACGAGGGTATCGCGGGTGGCAGCTGCGCGCGCGTCTTCGACGCACAGGCGCCCATGCTCAGGCCGGCCAGCGCCAGTCCGGCGTTGCTCAACAGCGTGCGGCGATTCACGGGAACGTCCTCTCTGGCGGGTCGGTTACTTGGCGCGCGCCAGGTCGGCGACGAGATCGTAGTGGAAGCGCACGAACTTGAAGAGCTCCGCTTCGTTGATGCGCTCCTGGTCGCTGTGCGCGCCGAAGCCCTTCGGGCCGTCTTCGACGTCAATGGCCGGACCCACGCCGTAGCACTGGATGCCCTTGGCGCGCAGGTACGCCATGTCGGTGGCGCCCGTGCTCATGGCCGGCAGCGTGATCACGTTGTAGTGCTGCTTCACGACGGCTTCGATGGCCGCGAAGGCATCGGTGTTGAGCCGCGAGGTGCCGCCCGGGCGCACGTCGCGCTCGCCGTAGGTGACCTCGACGGTGGGGTCGTTGACGACCTTCTTCACCATCTCGAGGAAGGCCGCCGGGTCCTGATCCGGCATCATGCGCACGTCGAGCGTGGCCTGTACTTCCGACGGGATGACGTTGGTGCGGTAGCCGGCCTGAATCATCGTCGGCGAAATCGAGGTGCGGATGGTCGAGGCGTGGCGCGGCTCGTTGTCGAGGAAGTACTCGTCGGCCGCGTCCTGCACTTTCGCGTCGGTGCTGAGGATGGCGCGGTACCGTCCGGCCGCTGCCGGATCGGAGATGCTCGCCAGGCGCTTGAAGTAGGCCGCGGTCGTTTCGTTGAAGCTGATCGGCGGCTTCCACTTGGCCACCGACGACACGGCGGTCGTGAGCTTCACGACAGCGTTGGTGCGCAGCGGCACCGATCCGTGACCGGCCGTGCCGCGGGCGGTCAGGGTGATGGCGCGCGGAATCTTCTCGAGTGTCTGGATCGACGCAAACGTGACCTTGCCGGCCTGACGGTTGAGACTGCCGCCTTCGGCCAGGCAGAACTCCGCGTCGATCTTCGCGAAATGCTGCTCCGCCATCTCACGGATGCCCAAGTCTGCCGCCCCTTCTTCCCCGGCCTCGAAGAGCGCGACCACGTCGCGGTCGAGGGCCACGTTCTGGCGCTTCAGCGTGAGCAGGGCCATGAGCGTGGCCGTGACGTTGTCCTTGTCGTCGACCGTGCCCCGGCCGTAGATGTAGCCGTCCTGACGCAGGGCGCTGAAGGGGGGATGGGTCCACTTCTTCTGGTCGATGTTCACCGTGTCGGTGTGCGCCATCAGCAGCAGGGGGCGCTTCTTGCCCGAGCCCTTGATCCGGGCCACCAGGTTGGGCCGGTTCGGGTCGAGCGCGAAGGTCTCGGTGGCGATGCCCTCCTTCTCGAGCACGGCGCGGAGGTAGTCGACGACCGGCTTTTCCACCCCCGGCGGCGTGGTGGGCGGGTCGGTTGAGTCGATCTGCACCACGGCCTGGAAGTGCTTCAACGTCTCGGCATCCACGGCGGTCCAGTCGATGCCGGCCGGGGCCTGCGCCGACAGCGCGCCAGCGGTGACCACCACGAAGGAAAGCAGCGCAAGTCTTCGCATGCGCGGGATGGTAGCACGGACATTTGGCGTCGACGGACGCACGAGGATGTACGAATTCCGTTACCGCTGTCACGAATCAGTGGGCGGCAGGCGCCCCTGCCAGCCACGACAGCGTCACAATCGACTGAATCGGTTCTGGTGCCGGTGGCAGGGCGATTGCAAACTCGTCAGTCCGTCATGTCCACGTCACCCCGCGTTGGAGTTGCCTGCCCACGTCCTGGCGAGCGTGCCGCCGTGTCCGATTGGCTGCGTTCGGCCGACGTCGAACCCGTGGTGCTGGTTGAGGCCTGCTTCGTGAACGCCGAGGTGGGCGGCAAGCCCCTCGACTGCGTGGTGGCCGACGCGTCGCTGCTCACGCCGCATTTCCTGACGGCCCTGCGCCGCGGCAATCCGAATCGCCCGGTCATTGCCCTTGGCGAGGGCGGCGATCCCGTCGCGGCCACCCTGAAGCGCAAGGGCGTGGCGTTCCATGCGCGGCCCATCAGCGAGCACGAGTTGCTGCTGGCCGTGTCGCTCGCCGTCGCCGAGGGCCGTCCGGCCCGCCGGTCGGTTCGCCGAATCGTGCCGCGGCTGGCCACGACCATCGAAGGCACGTCGGCCGTGCTGCTCGATGTGAGCCATGAGGGACTGCGGCTCGAGATGGACAGCGAGCGTGCGGCGAAGCTGTCGCCGCAGTTCGTCCTGCAGGTGCCGATGCTGAAGATGGGCGTGCCCGTGCAGCGCGTCTGGTTGAAGGCGGGCGGCGAGCCCGGCCACACCTCGCGGCTGCAGTGCGGCGCCACGATTCTGGCCACCGACGAGCGCACGCTGCGCGCGTGGCAGCGCCTGAGTGATCCGGCGGCGGGCTTTGCCGCACCCAAAGCAGCGACCGCGCGGGTGTCGCCGGACCGGTTCCTCGACCGCGTCGGACAGATGCTGGCCCACACGCCAATCGTGGGCGCGCTGGCGCATCTGCCGTGGCGCGGACGTTTGTAGCCAAATCGCCGTAACCGCTGTTGCGACTGCGCGTTACGGCCAGCGACAGAAGTATTACAGTGGGCCCGCCAGGTTCTCGGTAGCATCGCTCCATGGTTGCTGTTACCGACATCTACGGCCGCAAGTCGGCCAAGGGCCTCAACTGGATCACCTTCATCGCGATGACGGCGTTCCACATCGGCGCCGTTGCGGCGTTCTTCTACATCGACTACGGCGCCATGTTCACCGCCGCGATCCTCTGGTGGGTCTCGGGCAGCTTGGGCATCGGCATGGCGTATCACCGCCTGCTCACCCACCGCGGCTACAAGACGCCCAAATGGGTGGAGTATTTCCTGACCATCTGCGGCACCCTCGCCCTCGAAGGCGGGCCGATCTTCTGGGTGGCCACGCACCGCATCCACCATCAGCACTCAGACAAGGAGGGCGATCCGCACACGCCGCGTGAGGGCGCGTGGTGGGCGCACATGGGCTGGATCATGTTCGGCAAGGCGATGCACCAGAACATCGACGTGCTGACGCGCTACGTACCAGATCTGGGCAAGGACAAGTTCCACGTGGCGCTCACCAAATGGCACTGGGTCACGCAAGTGGTCGTGGGCCTGGCGCTGCTGGCCTTCGGCGGCTTGCCGTACGTGCTGTGGGGCGTGTTCTTCCGCACGACCTTCGGTCTGCACGCGACCTGGCTCGTGAACTCGGCGACGCACATGTGGGGCTACAAGACGTTCCGCACGCGCGACGACTCGCGCAACCTGTGGTGGGTCGGCCTGCTGGCGTTCGGCGAAGGCTGGCACAACAACCACCATGCCCACCCGGTGTCGATGCGGCACGGCTTGGCGTGGTACGAGTTCGACCTGAACTACATCCAGATCAAGCTGATGGAGGCCGTCGGCCTCGCGTGGGATCTGAAGATCGCCCGCCGGCCGAAGGATGCGTCCGAGATCGTCTCGCAGGAATCGCCAGACGCGGTGGATATTTCGGATGCCGCGCCGGTGATGTAGGGCGGCTGCGCCGCTCGCGGGAACAGCGCGGCCGGGGCTGGGGACCTGGGGGCTGGGGGCTTGGGCTTGCCGGCAACACGATTCACGGGACGGGCAAAGCACATGCCCGTCCCGTTGCTGTTTGCAGCGAGACCGCGTCGGGGAGCACTGTCCCGCCCCAGCCCCCAGCCCCTAGCCCCTAGCCCCTAGAATGTATCCATGACCCGCCGGCAGACGGCTACCGTCGTCTTCATCGTGCTCTGCGTCGTGCTCGTGGCGGCGGCCGTGTCGCTGAACGTCGGCTGGATCCTCGGCTCGGGCCGGTCGTTGCTGCCGCTCGTGCTCGGCGGGTTGGCCTTTGCGCTGATCATCGCGGGCATCATCGTCTACACGGTGTTCCTGGTGCGTGAACTGCGGCGCACCGAGCAGCAGGACAGCTTCCTTAACGCGGTCACCCACGAACTCAAGACGCCCATCGCATCCATCCGTCTGTATCTCGAGACGCTGCAGGCGCGGGAGATCTCCGACCAGCAGCGGCAAGAGTTCTACCGGGTGATGCTCGACGACACCGCGCGGCTGCAGTACACCGTGGAGCAGGTGCTGCGGGCCGGTGTGGCCAGCCAGCGCCGCAAGCTTGCGCATCGGGCGCCCGTAGATCTGGGCGCCCTCACGGTGGAGTGTCTCGACACCGCGCGCCGGCGGCACCATCTGCCAGCCGAGGCGATCGCGCTTGCCAGCGAGGTGCCGGTGCAGCCCATGATGGTCGACGGCGATGCCGACGAGTTGCGCACGGCCATCGGCAACCTGCTCGACAACGCCGTGAAGTACTCGGCCGAGGCCGTGAAGGTCAGCGTGGAGCTGGCCGCGCCCACACCCGACACGCTGTGGGTGCGCGTGCGTGACCGCGGCGTGGGCATCCCCCGCCGCCAGCTGCGGCGCATCTTCAACCGGTTCTACCGCTTCCAGACGCGCGGGTTCTCGGTGAAGGGCACCGGGCTCGGCCTCTACATCGTGCGATCGATCGCCCGGCATCACGGCGGCCGCGTGTTTGCGGAAAGCGCGGGCGAAGGCACAGGGGCGACCTTCACGCTTGAATTGCCGAAGCTCCAGGCCGGGCGGCCCGCATGAGCCGCATCCTCATCGTGGAGGACGAGCAGCATCTGGCCGAAGGCTTGCGCTTCAATCTCGCTGCCGATGGGCACGATGTGCGCGTGGTCGGCGACGGCGCGGTTGCGCTCGCCCTGCTGCGTGCCGAGCGCGATCAGTTCGACGCGGTGGTGCTCGACGTCATGCTCCCTGGGAAAAACGGCTTCGATGTGGCCCGGGTGCTGCGAGCCGAGAGCGACTACGTGCCCATCCTGATGCTCACGGCCCGCGCCCGTCCCGAAGACGTGCTGATGGGCTTTGAAAGCGGCGCCGACGACTATCTGCCCAAGCCGTTCGAGCTGGCCATTCTACTGGCGCGCGTGCGGGGCTTGCTGCGCCGTCGCCAGTGGCTGCGCGGACCGGCCGAGCCGCCGAAGGCCTCGACCGCGACCGGCGCGCCGGTTCCGTCCGGCGAGATGCTCGAGTTCGGGGGACATCGGCTCGACTTGCGCGCGTTGGAGTTGCACGCCAACGATCGCGCCTACCGGCTCACCGTGATGGAAGCGGATCTGCTGGCGTACCTCGTGCGTCAGGCGGGCCAGGTGGTGTCGCGCAAGGCGATCCTGCACGACGTGTGGGGCCTGCAGGAGGACACCGACACCCGCGCCATCGACAACTTCATCGTGCGCCTGCGCCGGTATCTGGAACGGGATCCGGCGCGTCCGTCGCCAATTCAGACCGTGCGCGGCGTGGGCTACCGGCTGGTGTTGCAGCATCCGTAGGGTTGCAGAAGGTGCTGAAAGGGGTCTGACCCCTCTGGCACGGATCTCGCGCGAAGTTCATGCCAGAGGGGTCAGACCCCTTTCACGGAAGAGCCAACCACAACACCGCCGTTGTCTGCGTGGGACGCAGGTTGTCGTCGCTCATCAGCACCACGGTGGACTCGCCGCGCGGGCCCGGGGGGCCGAGCGCGAGGGCTTCGAAGTTGCTGCCCGTGGCCAGGAGCGGCGGCAGGCCGGGTAGAAGCGCGCCGACGTCGAGGACGAGGCGTTTCGTCACGAGCCGCGGCGTGCGGCCAGCCAGCGACGGCATCCCAGAGACGTCGGCGGCGTCTTTAACCGTCACTTCGAACACACGCACCGGGTTGAAGGCCGGCGCGTCCGGAGCGCCGAGCAGGCAGGCACGCTCCAGCGTCAGCCAGCGGTCGTTTGTCAGCGCGAGCATGTCGGACAGGCCGTTCTCGCCGTCGGCGCACGGCCGGTCGTAGCCGCGCACGACCGGGCTTGGCTCCAGTTGGTAGGCCCATTCGCGCCCGGGAGCCCAGCCCGTTACCGGATGCTCGAGAAATTCCAGCAGCCGCACGACGGCTCCGCTGGCCGTAGTCGACATGGGGCCGTCCTGCACGAGCGGTTGCTCCAGTCCGCTCAGCAGGCGGCCGTCGGGCGCGCGCGTCAGGCTCTCGAGGCCCAGGTTGTGGCGCACGCCCCAAGTGCGGTCCCCCGGCCTGATCGTGAAGTGCGCACGCGGGTGGACTTCGCCTGCGACCGTGCCGTCGCGCTTCACGAAGACCACGACCGCCTGATGCACCAGGTTCGCGGCGTCGTGGTAGCCCTCGGTCGTGACCGCGAAGCTGCCGTCAGGCAGTACCGCCAGGGCCTCCAGTTCGAGGCCCGCGAATGTCTCCGCAGACACGCTCGGGCTGGGGCCAAGTGAAGTAAACCGCGAGGGCGTGATCGTGATGGCCGGCCCAAACGTGATGTCCATCCACCCCAGTCGGACCGGTGAGGTCTCGTCAATCGCACCCACCCACTGGCCCGAGCGCGCGTCGCGTGCCAACCCCGAGATACTGCCGAACCGCGGCGCGTCAGGCAGCGCCAGCGCACCTGCCGGGTAGGCGGCTGCGCCCAGCAAGCGCAATTGCCCGCCACGCCTCTCGGTCGCCGCTGCCTGTGGCGGGCGCGAGGCACACCCGGCCAGTAACCCAGCCGCCAGCGTGAACAGCACGACACCGCCCACGAATGGCGGTATGCTCGACAGCGTCCCTTTCCTTCTGGAGAACTCCGATATGAAGCTCATTCGCACTCTGTCTCTGTGTGCCGGACTTGTCGCCACCACGTCGCTCGCGTCTGCCCAGTCAGATCCCGCCACGGCCGCGGTGAAAACCCAGTTCGGCATGATCAGCGGGGTCATGGCCAAGACCGCCGAAAAGATTCCCGAAGCGATGTACAGCTTCAAGGCTACGCCGGAAGTCCGCTCGATGGGACAGTTGATCGGTCACATCGCCGACAGCCAATTCTCGATGTGCGCCGCGGCCGCGGGCGAGAAGGCGCCCCAGAGTGGCATCGAGAAGAGCATGACCTCGAAGGCCGACCTGAGCAAAGCGCTGGCGGACTCCTCGGCCTACTGCAACACCGTGATCGCCGGGCTGACCGACGCCAAGGGCATGGAGATCGTGAAGTTCTTCACCGGTCCCACGCCGCGGCTGTTCGTGCTGTCGTTCAACGTGTCGCACAGCTATGAGCACTACGGCAATCTCGTCACCTACATGCGCCTGAACAAGATGGTGCCTCCCTCGAGCGAACGCAGCGGCATGGACTAGGCGCGGAATACGTGGGGGCTGGGGACCAGAGCGTGCACAGACGCGGGCCACGCGCCGCCGGCCGGCGCGCCCGCGCGGCGGCGGTCGCCGGGTTGGCCGTGTCGGCGGTCCTCAGCCTTCAGGCGTGCGCGCCGGCCTATTGGCTGGGCGCGAAGCTCGTCTACGACAAGGCGCCCAATCCGCCCACCGTCCAGCTCGACGTCGCGTACGACGCCGCGGCACCCGACGACCCCAAGCGCCAACTCGATCTGTATCTGCCCGGGGCGCGCGACTTCCCCACCGTGGTGTTCGTGCATGGCGGCGGCTGGGCGTGGGGCGACCGCACGCAGCGTTTCGGCGGCGCCGACGTGTATCGCAACATCGGCCGCTTCCTCGCCGGCCAGGGTATCGCCACGGCGGTGATCGGCTATCGCCTGGTCTGGCCGCTCGACTGGCACGAGCAGATTGGCGATGTCGCGCGCGCGGTGGCCTGGGTGCAGCGTGCGGTGCCGCAGCGCGGGGGAAACGCCCAACGCGTCTTCCTCATGGGCCACTCGGCCGGTGCGCAGTTGGCCGCGCGCGTGGCCACCGATCCGGCGTGGCTCGCTCAGGAACACGGGACGATTGCCGGGATCTGCGGCGTCGTGGCGGTGAGCGGCGCAGCCTACGATCTCGGCGATATCGAAACCTACCGCAAGGGCTTCGACCCGCTCTACTTCGCGGAGCGCTTCGGTGGCAGCCGGCTCGACGGCACCTGGTGGCGCGAGGCCTCGGTCGTGCCCTGGCTCGACGCCAGCGACCCGCCGTTCCTGGTGGCGTCAGCCACCGGCGAATCCGCGGGACTCCGGCGTCAGTCCGCGCTCCTCCACGAGAAGCTCGTGGCGGCAGGCATTCCCTCCACGTTGGTCACGGTGAAGGGCTCGAGCCACACGCGCATCATCTTGGAGCTGAGCCGGGCGGACAAGACGGCCGGCCCCGCCGTGCTCGCATTCATACGCGACACGCGGTGCCCACGGACTGGGGGCTAGCAGCCCGTGGTGACAGTCTGGCGTCGCACCGAGACGGGCGAGGCGCCCGGCCGGCAAGGCGCGACGACTGAGAATACCGCCTGTATTTGAAGGAGGAGCAACGCTGCTGGCCGGGATGCATCGCCCGTCGAATGCAGTCAGACTTTCACCACGGGCTTCCATGAGAAGGCTGGTCGGTGTCAAGGCCATGTAGGTC
>JANNEJ010000840.1:0-5686 GCA_031378585.1 Acidobacteriota bacterium
AGAAGTGATAGCAGTCAAAGAGCGGGCCCACGTTGGGCTGCGCCGCGGCGCGCGTGATTGACAACAGCGTGGTCAGCGTCGAGGCAAAAGTCGACGTGCGCACGAACTCGAACATCGCCGTCTGGGCGAACTGGCGGGCCACCTCGCCTACGGCGCGCACGTTGTCGGCCGCCGCCTTGTAGTCGTCGGGCGTCGGCTTGATGGTGGACGCCGTCGTGGAGTAGATGTGCGTGAGGCCGAGCGTGGCCCACATCTCGCAGCGCTCCTTGAAGCGGTCGAGCGACGCGGCCCGCGTGGGATTCGGCTCGATGAGCCCCGTGACACCGCACGCACCGGAGACCGGCCTCACGCCCAGGTCGCTGAAGACGCGGCGAGCCGCGGCGAGCGAGTCGGTCTTCAAGAACTCGTCAAGCAGGGTGTTGTTGATCTCGACCTGGGTGATCCCGGCCTTGGCCCACCCCTCGAGCGACGCCCGGAATCCGGCCCGGGCCGAGGTGTTCTGGTGCAGGGCCAGCGTCATCTTCGAGGGCGCCGTGGCAGCGGCACGCGGGGCGAGCAAGGCGGCGGGCGTCAGGAACATCTGTCGTCTGGAAAGCATAGCGTCCTCTGCGTCTACGGGACCAGCTTCAGCAGGCGGCCGCTGCCGCCGTCGGTCAGGATGTAGAGCGCGCCGTCGGGCCCCTGACGCACGTCACGCACGGCGTCCTTCTGGCCAGTGAGCAGACGTTCCTCGCCCGTCACCTTCTCGCCATCGAGCGAGAGACGCACGAGGTCGCGAGTGCCGTGCCCGCCCACAAACAGGCTGCCCTGCCACGCCGGAAAGAGGTTGGCGGTGTAGAACGCCATGCCGCTTGGTCCGATGATCGGATCCCAATAGTACAGCGGCTGTTCCATCCCAGCCTGCTGCTGGATGCCGCCGGTGATGGTGCCGCCGCGATACTCGATGCCGTAGGCGATCGTCGGCCAGCCGTAGTCCTTGCCCTTGCGCGCGATGTTGATCTCGTCGCCGCCGCGCGTGCCATGCTCCACTTCCCAGAGTTCGCCGGTCGTGGGATGCAGTACCGCCGACTGGATGTTGCGGTGGCCAAGCGACCACATCGCCGGCGGCACGCCGGCTTTCCCGACAAACGGGTTGTCCTTCGGTATCGAGCCGTCGGCGTTGATGCGCGCGATCTTGCCGATCAGGCCATCCATCCGCTGTGCCTGCATGCGTCCTTCCGTGATCGAGCGGTCGCCCATCGTGATGAAGAGCGTGCCATCGCGCCCCCACACGAGCCGGCTCCCGAAGTGGAAGGTAGACGCGAGTGACGGCGCCTGGTGGAAGATCACCTGCACGTCGTCCACCCGAGGTCGAGCGCCATCCACGAGCTTGCCGCGCGCCACCGCCGTGTTGTTGGCGCCGGCCTCGCGCGGCTCGGAGTAGCTCCAGTAGATGAGCCCGTTGGTCGCAAACGCCGGGTCGAGCACCACGTCGAGCAGACCGCCCTGATTGCGGGCGTCAACAATCGGCAGGCCCGCCACGGGCTCCGACTTCACGCCGTCCGCACCGACGACGCGCAAGCGGCCCGGCCGCTCGGTGATGAGCATCTTGCCGCCGGGCAGGAACGCCACGCTCCAGGGATTCTGCAGCCCATCGACGACCGGCACCACCTTGAAGGCGACGTTGAGCTTTTTCTCTGGTGCTCGAGTCTGTCCGGCAAACGCCGCCTTCTGGGCGGGGTCGTTCGGCGACCGGGGATCGACGCCAGGCCACTGGCCGCCTTCCTGAGCAAGACAGGCGGTGCTGGCAACCAACACGGAAAGCACGGCCAGAGCGAATCGATTCATGGGGGTCAACTCCAGATGAGCAATGCCGGGTATGTGCCGTGAATGTTACCTCGGCCGGGTCCCATCAGACAGCGACCCGACCGGTCGTGGACGCCGCCCCGGTCGCGGCTCAGAACGCCCGCACCGGCAGCGCGAACACGGGTTCCTCCGTCGCACGGCGCGACGGAACGTGTACGTTGAGCTGCCACTCGACGCCGGCGCCGGTCTTGCGGTCCACATTCGTTGGCTCACCGGAGTTCGGCAGCGGCAGACGCAACTCGACGCCGTGGGACGGGTCGAGCGTGGCCACGGGCTGCGTCCATCTGGTTTCGAACAACGTCGTGGCCTCCATCCGGCCCGTGCGGCGGACGCTCTGGCGACACATCAGCACACAGGTCAGCTCCCCGGTGGCGGTGCGGGCACGCGTCGGGCGCAGGGTGACCGTGCAGGGCTGCCCCAGCACGACACCACCCTTCGGCACCTCCAGAATCCAGTTACCGAACAGCGCCAGCCGCCCAAGTCCCCGCGCCCCAAAGAACGCCAGCAGCAGCCCGGCCACCAGAAACGGGGCCATCACGAGGTAGACGAGCCAGGTGTCCCTGCCGTCCTGCCGCGCGAAAGCCACGAACGTGCCAGACAGGCCCAGGGTCCCTGCCGCCGCGGCGGCCATGCCCACGTAGATGCCCGGCATGAACGACTTGATGTGCATCCGAACTCCTTCCGATTACCGCAGACCCACAGGGTGCAGGTCGGAGGAAGAAACGCCGCAAACAAGAACAAAAGGGCGGAACCGGCAGGTCCCGCCCTTTGATCATTCGTGGTGGTCGCGCGCCGGCGCGTTACTGCTGGCGGCCCTGCATCGTGGTCGTGCGTTCGCTATCGGGCAACGCCAGCGAGATGTACTCGCCACGATAGTTGCCGCCGCTCACGCCCACGACGATGTACTGCTTGCCGTTCAGCGAGTAGGTCATGGGCATGCCGACCACCGGCGCCGGCAGCAGCACTTCGCCAACCTGCGCGCCGGTCTGCTTGTTGTAGGCGCGCAGCATCGCGCCGCGCGCGCGTCCGGGAGGCGCGGTGAATTGCGGGTCGCCCGCGATCACGAGCGTCTTGGTCACGAGCACGCCCACGCTGCCGTTCTGGCCGGTCTTGCCCAGGTTCATGCCCTTCAGCATCGGGTGATCGCGCACCGCGTCGGGCGTGTCTCCGTGCGGCACCTGGAACATCAGCGAGCCGTTCTTCAAGTCGATGGCGGCCATCACGCCGTAGGGCGGCTTCACGAGCGGCAAGCCGTTCAGGCCCTCGCCGAGTTTGCGGCGGCCTTCGTTACCCGGGAACGTGTCGACCGGGGCGCCGGGGGCGCGCGCGGGGCGCGGCAGGCCGTAGTCGGGCTCGGCTTCCCACCGCGGCTGACGGGCCCTGGTCTTGAAGTTCTCCGGGTTCACCTTGTCGAATTCTTCCTGGTCGTAGTGCCCCACGGTGACCGCGGAGTTGCCGGCCTGCGTGTAGAAGACGCCGGTTTCCGGGTCGAAGCCCGAGCCTGGCCAGTTCACGCCGCCGCTCCAGTTGGCGATGTTGATCGCGCCAAGCTTGTCGGGCGATTCGGGACCGGTGGGCGGCACGTAGGGCGTGGGCTCCCAGCGGAAGTGCTTCAGGTTGGCGAGCGCCTGCTGCCGTAGTGCCGGCGTGAAGTCGATGAGGTCGCTCTCGGCCACGTGGGTGCGCGCGTAGGCCGGGGGCCTGCTCGGGAACGGCTGCGTCGGCGCGGTGCGCTCGCCCTTCATGGTGCTTTGCGGCACGGGACGCTCTTCTATGGGCCAGATGGGCTTCCCGGTAATGCGGTCGAATGTGTAGAGCCAGCCCTGTTTGCTCGGCACCGCCACGAGCTTACGCGGCGTGCCGTCAACCGTCGTGTCGATGAGGAGCGGTGCCGACGACATGTCGTGGTCCCAGATCGGGTGGTGCACGAACTGGAAGTGCCACTTGTACTTGCCGGTCTTCAGATCGACCGCGACCAGGCTCTCGGCAAACAGGTTGTCGCCGAGGCGGTTGCCGCCGTATTCGTCGATGGTCGGTGACTCGACCGGCAGGTAGACGAGGCCGGCGACCGGGTCGGCTGTGATCTGCGTCCACACGCCAGTGTTGCCGGTCCAGTTCCACGAGCCGCCTTCCCAGGTTTCGTGGTACTTCTCGCCCGGGCCGGGCATGGTGTCGAACTGCCACACCTTCTTGCCGGTGCGCACGTCGAAGGCGCGCACGTTGCCCTTCACGTTGGTGCTGTAGACGTAGCCGAGGCCCTCGAAATGCGACGAGCCGACGATGACCAGGTCACCTACAACCGTCGGCGTCGAGTGGAGGCCAATCTCCGACTTCTCGAGATCCGCCTGCTTGCCGTTGATCAGAATGCCAACCTTCAGGTCGACCCGGCCGCCGGTGCCGAACCCGGGCAGGGGCTGCCCGGTCTTAGCGTTGAGCGACACCAGCTGGTAGCCGGTGGTCACATAGAGAATGCGCTCATCGCCCTTGCCGTCGGTCCAGTACGACAAGCCGCGGCCCGAGAGCTGACGGGGCGCCCAGCGCGTGGCGCGCTCGCCCTCGTCGAGCGAGTACACCCACTTCTGTTCGCCGGTGCGCGGGTCAAGCGCCACCACGGCCCGGCGCGTGCCGGCCGTGGCGTAGAGCATGCCCTTCACCATGATAGGCGTGCCTTAGATCTTGGTCTCGGGGCGCGGCCCGAGGTTGTCGGTCTTGAACCGCCACGCCACTTCCATCTTGCTGAAGTTGGTGGCGTTCACCTGATCGAGCGGCGAGTACTTGCTGCCGGCGAGATCGGCCGTGTACATCGGCCACTCGCCGTTCTTCGTGCTGGGCTGACCGGTGCTCTGCCCGGACAACCGCGGCGTCAACGCCGCGATGCCGACGACGAGCAGCGCCACGACCGGCACGGCGCGCAAAGCCAAACGCTTCATGGGATTCTCCTAGCCAAGTTGCTTCTATGCCGCCGCGCCGTCTTGCGGACACGGCCTGAGACACGTCCAAATAATAGCGCTGCCTGGCGTCTGCGTAAACCGCTGGCGCCCACGCCGCTGAACAGTTTGTCTTGCGATGTCTCTTGCTTATCGACCGGCCCCTGGCAACGGCCGTCCGCCGCGCGGTGGCGGCGGGTTCTTCAGCAGCTTGAACTGATTGATGGCCGCGTTCACCTTGAACGCGATGCCCATCCGGCCAATGGCTGCGGTAGCAAGCGCGGGATCGCCCGACACACCGGAGTCGGCCGGGCCACCCCAGGGCAGGACGCGCTCCGCGCGGATGCCCACGGGATGCACGTAGAGCATCTGGGACGTATCGGGGATGCCGGCGTGCGTGCCGATGGTCGCGTCTGGATAGCCGTACTCCGCTTCGAGCCAGGCACGGTAGTGCACCCGTCCCTGCTCGTAGTAGTCGACCAGCCCATAGACGCGCGTGCCCGTGCCCTTCCACTCGTCGTTGAGCGTCTTGGCCACCGCCGTCATGCCGGCCTGGTTGCCGCCGCTGTCGCCGATGAACAGGATGTCCTTGAAGCCGTGCGCCTCGAGGCTGCGGGCCGCGGCGTCGAGGAGCAGATCGTAGGCCGGCGAGGGCAGCGAGATCGAGCCCGGGCCCTGCCGATCGGGGTCGCCTTCGGGCACGTATTGAATCGTGGGGGCCACAAGCGTGTTGCCCAGCTTGCGCGCGATCTGGTTGGCGGCAAAGCTCACCACGTAATTGTGCTTGCCGAGCACCATGTGGTACCCGTTCTTCTCGGTGCCGCCGGTGGGCACGATCACGGTGGTCTTCCCGGCCTTGAGCGCGTCGCGCGTCTCTTCCCAGGTGAGCTCGTCGATGAACACGGTGTCGGGCG
>JANNEJ010000846.1:0-4099 GCA_031378585.1 Acidobacteriota bacterium
ATATCGCCTGCCTTCGTTTCTGGCAATTGAATATCCTTAATTAAAATATCGCCCGATTGTCGCGAACTCGGTCGTGGTCGCCGTGCCGCCGATGTCGCGCGTGCGCACCGAGCCGGCCAGCACCGACGTGACCGCCCGCATGACGCGCCCGGCAATCGCGTCTTCGTTCAAGTGGTGCAGCATGAGCACGCCTGAGAGCAGCAGCGCCAGCGGGTTGGCCAGGTCCTGCCCTGCGATGTCTGGCGCGCTGCCGTGCACCGCTTCGAACACCCCGACGCCGTCGGCGCCCAGGTTGGCGGCGGGCACGACGCCCAGGCCTCCCACCAGGCCCGCGCACAGGTCGGACACGATGTCGCCGTACAGGTTTGGCAGCAGCAGCACGTCGAAGCGTTCCGGGAACATCACCAGCTGCATGCACGCCGCATCGACGATGCGCTCGTCGTACTGAATCTCGGGGTAGTCCTTCGACACGCGCCTGGCGCAGTCGATGAACAGCCCGTCGCTCAGCTTCATGATGTTGGCCTTGTGGATCGCCGTGACTCGCCTGCGCTGATGGCGTCGGGCGTGCTCGAAGGCGAATCGGGCAATGCGCGTGGAGGCCACCTCTGTGATGATCTTGAGGCTCTCGACGACGCCGGGCACCACCGTGTGCTCGAGGCCGGCGTACAGGTCCTCGGTGTTTTCACGCACGATGACCAGGTCGACGCCGTCGTAGCGCGACTTCACGTTGGGCAGGTTCCACACTGGCCGCAAGTTCGCGTAGAGTTCGAGCGCCTTGCGCAGGCCCACGTTGACGCTGGTGAAGCCCTCGCCGATCGGCGTGGTGATGGGGCCTTTCAGGGCCACCTTCGTACGGCGGATCGACGCCAGCAGCGCGTCGGGTAGCGTCGTGCCGCCCGAGGCCACCGAGGTGGCGCCAGCCTCGAACGGCTCCCACGTGGCGCGCAGACCGCCGGCTTCGAGCACGTGTACGACGGCGCGCGTCACTTCGGGACCGATGCCGTCGCCGGGAATGAGGGTGATGGTATGTGTCATAAACCGCAGGAACGCTATTCTCGCGCCTCCCACGCGGCCAGCACGATGCCGGCAACGGCGATGGTGGTGACGAGGGTGGTGGACAGGCTGTGGAGCCGGTCGAAGCGGAGGCGCCGGGGATCGCCGTCGGCGACCTCGGCCACGGGCCCGGCCATGGCGCGACGGAGGCTCTCGGTCTCAGGCAGCACGACATGCGCGGTATAGGCGTTGACCGCCAGCATGCCGCCGATGAGCAGCGCGCGCATCCCGTAGCTCAGGGGTTTGGGGCCGAGCAGACGCAGGATGGTCATGGTCACGAGCAGCACGACGCCGGCCACTTCGCCCGCCACGAGCACGCGCCGCAGGATCTCGCCAAACGCGGCGCCCGCAAGCACCCGCCCCCCCGGGCCCGCCTCGGCCTGGAGCACGCCAAAGAGGGCTGGTGCCACAAACGCCCCAGCGGCGATGAGCCCGCCCACCCACACGATGAGCGCCAGCACGTAGGCGTAGCGCAGCACGATCATCCTTCCATTCTAGCGGAGAGCGTGCTTTCCGGTCCCGACGCACGTTCTTCGGCGTTGCCCGTCTCTGGAGGGCGCTGCTACACTCCGCACCGGAGGAAATTGCGTGACAGCTGAGACGTTCCGTGTCGTGCCGGTGCTGAAGAACATCGCGACACGGCTTCGCATCGAGTCGATTCGCGCTACGACGGAGGCAGGCGGTGGCCATCCTACGACCTGCATGTCGGCGGCGGATCTGGTGGCAGCCCTGTTCTTTGCGGAGATGCGCTACGACCCCGCCCACCCCCAGCACGAGCACGCCGATCGATTCGTGCTGTCGAAGGGGCATGCCGCGCCGCTGCTGTATGCCGCCTGGGCCGAAGCCGGATTCATTCCGCGCGCAGACCTGCTCACCCTCCGCAAGTTCACCTCCGATCTGGAAGGCCATCCCACCCCGCGTCTGCCGTTTGTCGACGTCGCGACCGGCTCGCTCGGCCAAGGGCTCTGCGCCGGCATCGGCGTGGCCCTCAACGCGCGGCGCATCGGCAGCGACTACCGTACCTACGTGCTGATGGGCGACGGTGAGAGCGCCGAGGGGTCGGTGTGGGAGGCGGCCGCAGCCGCCCAGTTCTTCGGCCTCGACAACCTCGTCGGCATCACCGACGTGAATGCCCTCGGCCAGAGCCGGGGCACGCAGCACGAACACGACCTGGGCTCGTTCGAGCGCCGCTGGACGGCGTTTGGCTGGCACGCCATCGCGATTGACGGCCACGACATGGCGCAGATTCTCGGCGCGTTTGCCGAGGCGCGCGCCACGAGCGGCAAACCAACGATGATTCTGGCGCGCACGTTGAAGGGGCAGGGCGTGAGTTTTCTGGCCGGGCAGCCCAACTGGCACGGCAAGGCCCTCAAGAAGGGTGACGAACTGACCCGCGCCCTGGCCGAACTCGACGCACAGATGGTGCCCGAGCCGGCCGGTTCCACCATCGAGATCCGCCGGCCCTCGCGGCCATCGGTGCCGGCGGGCGCCGGCGCGAGCGCGGCGTCGGTGGCGCCGCCGGCCTACGCCTTGGGCGACCTTGTCGCCACCCGCGAAGCGTATGGAACGGCGCTTGCCAACCTCGGCGATGCGGATTCCAATGTCGTGGCGCTCGACGCGGACGTGAAGAACTCCAGCTTCAGCGAGCGTTTCGAAGCCAGGCACCCAGACCGCTTTTATCAGTGTTTCATCGCCGAGCAGGTCATGGTCGGCGCGGCGATGGGGCTGGCCAGCCGGGGCGCCATTCCCTTTCCGTCGACGTTTGCGGCGTTCCTGTCCCGTGCCGCCGATTTCATCCGCATGGCGGCCATCAGCGGCGTCAACGTCAAGCTGGCAGGCTCGCATGCGGGCGTGTCGATTGGCGAGGACGGCGCCTCGCAGATGGCGCTCGAAGATCTCGCCATGATGACGGCGGAGCCCAACATGGCGGTGCTCTATCCGAGCGATGCGGTCTGTGCCGAACGTCTCGTGGCGCTGGCGGCCTATCACCCTGGGCCCGTCTACCTGCGCTTGTCGCGGCCGAAGACGCCGGTGATCTACGCCAATGACGCGCCGTTTCATGTTGGCGGCTCGAACGTGCTGCGCGAAAGCGCCAACGATGTCGCGACGGTCGTGGCCGCCGGGGTCACGCTGTTCGAGGCGCTCAAGGCTCACGACCTGCTGAAGGCCGAGGGCATCGCCATTCGTGTGGTGGACGCGTACTCACTGCAGCCGATCGACGTCGACACCCTGCAGCGCTGCGCGCGTGAGACCTCGCGGCTCATCACCGTGGAAGATCACTATGCCGTCGGCGGGCTTGGCGACGCGGTCGCCCGCGCCGTGGCGCCGGTGGGCGCTGTCGTGACGCGGTTGGCCGTGCGCGAGATTCCGCACAGCGGCACGCCCGACGAGCTCGTCCACTACTACGGCCTGTCGGCGCAGAAGATTGCCGACGCGGTGCGCGGCCAGTGAACGCGTCATGACCTGGCGGGCCGGACGGCACGGCGTGCGCGCCGCACGTCGCACCGGGCGTTCCGCCGGCACGCTGCGCCGCATCGCGCTCGTCATGGCCAGTGGCGTGCTGGCGCTTTCGGCGATCGCCGGCCGCGTCGGACTGGCGGCCCAGCCGGCGGGTGCGGCATTTGTGGGGGCGCAGGATCCAGCGTGGTCGCCCGATGGCGCCCGCGTAGCCGTGTCGGCGCTCGACACGATCTGGACGATGACTGCCGACGGCAAGCACGCCGCGCCGCTTGTGGCTGATGCGCCGGCCGGCGTGGAACGCGACCCGGTGTTTTCGCCCGACGGGACGCGCGTAGCCTTTGCCGCCGACCGTGGCGCCGGCTTCGACATCTACGTGGCCCCGGTGCGCGGCGGGAACGCCACGCCGGTCACCACTCAGCCTGGGGACGAGCGCTGGCCGTCATTCACGCCCGATGGCCGCATCGTGTTTGCGGGTCGCCAGCCGCGCAACGGCCGCGTGGGCGCCGACCCGGGCGCGCAGTGGGACCTGCACGTCGTCCGGCCGGTCGACGGATCGTCTGCCTGGCAGAAGCCCGTGGCGATCACA
>JANNEJ010000851.1:0-1808 GCA_031378585.1 Acidobacteriota bacterium
ACGTGCCCTTCAATGTGAAGGGATAGCGCGCGCGGTTCGGAAGCCCGCTTCGCGTTGCGCCGCGCGAAGCGGGCCGAGTAGTGTCTGGAGCTCCCCATGATCGCCACCCGCGTCTGGCTCCTTTCGGCGGCCGTTATCGGCCTGGCCCTTCCCGGTGCACGCACCGCGCAGGCCCAAGCTCCGCCTGCGGGTACGTCCGATGCGAAAGTCGTGCGCGTGGCGGAAGTGGCGGTCGGGTCGATCTACGGCGCAGTTCTTGACGAAGCAGGCACCCCCATCGATGGGGCGGTGGTGTCGGCACTTGGCGGGGCCACGGCGTATGCCGTGACCGATGCCGCCGGGCAGTATCGTTTGACCGAGCTCCCGCCTGGACCCTACGTGGTGCGGGCGCACCGCGACGGATTTGCGGGCACGCGGAGCACCCTCATCAACGTTCGTCCCGCGCGCCGCGCGCCGTCGTCGTTCACCCTGAAGCGCGTCGAGGCGTCAGCCCCAGATATCGCACTGGCCGGACTCGATGCGGGTGCCGCCGACGAGGCCGCGCCCACGAGCGACAACCCGATGGCGTGGAGGCTGCGGCGTCTGACCCGCAGTGTGCTCAAGGACGCCCAGACGGCCACCGTCGACTTCAAGCCTGACGACAACTGGTTCCTCGAGGACTCGCTGCGCTTCATCGGCCGCGCCTTCGAGACCTCGGCACGCTTTGCGACCTCGACGATCGCCGATTGGCCGCTCTACGGTCAGGTCAACCTGCTGACTGCAACGGCCTACGACGATTCCGGCGAGTTCGTCGACTTCGGGCGGCCGTCGGGCGTCGCGTTCTTCTCGGTCGGTGCGCCCGTAGGTGCCTATGCCGATTGGTCGGCGCGCGCCGCGATGAATAGCGGCGATGTCACATCGTGGACGATGGCGGGCGACTACGTGACTCGCGCCTCTGCCCGCAGCCGCATCACGGCCGGCCTCACGTACAGCCTGCAGCGGTATCAGGGCGGCAACTTCGCGGCCTTGCAGGCCGTGCCGGATGGGCACCGGAAAGTCGCCTCGCTGACGGCGGCGCACGAGATCGATTTGACGGCCCGCTGGACGCTCGGGTACGGCGCGCGCTACCAGCACTTCGACTACCTCGACGGCTATGGCCTGGCCAGCCCGTCGATTCGCGTGTCGTTCGCGCCGGTGCCGTCGCTGCGTTTGCATGCCAAGGCCTCGATGCAGCAGGTTGCGCCCGGCGCCGAAGAGTTCGTGCCTCCGGCCGACGCGCAGTGGGTGCCTCCGCAGCGCACGTTCTCGCCGCTTGGCCAGAACAACTTTGCGACCGAGCGCGTGCAGCACTACGAGCTGGGCGCGACTCGTCAGTTTGCGAGGATGGCGGTTGGTGTGTGGGCGTTCCGGCAGCGCGTCGACGAGCAGCTCGTGACCGTCTTCGGTGCGGCCGACCCGGCGCGGCTCATCGTGGCCGGTGGCCACTACGGCGTGGCGTCGGCAGGCGATGCCGCGATGCAGGGCTGGGCGATCGGCGTGGCGCACCACCTGTCGCCGTACCTTCACGGTCGCGTCGACTACACGCTGGTGTCGACGCGCTGGAACGCCTCGTCCGGAGCCGACCACGCAGCGCTTGCGGCCCTGGCGCCCCGCGCGCTGCGGCAACCAAACGAACGGCTGCACGATGTCACGGCGTCGCTCGAGGCGACCGCCCCACAGACTTCGACCAGATTCTTCGTGCTCTACCGGCTCAACTCGGGCTTTGCTGGCGACCCGGTCGCACTGCAGGCCACCGACGGGCGCTTCGACCTGCAACTGCGACAAGGCTT
>JANNEJ010000855.1:0-2848 GCA_031378585.1 Acidobacteriota bacterium
GTTCTTCTTCATCGGCTACCTGATTTCGATTGCGCTCTTCGGTCTCTACCAGGCCATCTTCATGGCCAACGCGGGCGGCGCGTGGGACAACGCGAAGAAGATCGTCGAAACCGAACTGAAGATGAAGGGCACCCCGCTGCACGACGCGTCGATTGTGGGCGACACGGTGGGCGACCCGTTCAAGGACACCTCGTCGGTGGCGATGAATCCGGTGATCAAGTTCACCACGCTCTTCGGCCTGCTGGCCGTTGAGCTCGGGGTCTACCTGGCCGCCCAGAACGGCACCGGGCTGACCCACACGCTCTCGGCGGTGTTCTTCCTGGTCAGCATGTATTTTGTGTATCGCTCGTTCTACGGCATGCGCATCGAAGCCTGATTGGCTTGACAGAAGTCTGGAGATGCCGAGACGCCGGCGGAAGCCACCGTCGGCGTTTCGCATTTTCAGGGGGCTATTTCAATGCGCGACAAAGAAGCTTTGCAAGATCGTCCGGAAGTTATTGACGTCGCGCCAGCACGCAGCTAGACTTCCTCGGGTTTCGTAAGCCTCCAGAACGTCTGATGGCCTCGGGAAAGGCCTCGCTTCGGGGTAGTCGCCAACCGTTGGTGCCACTTTCCAGGAACCGGTGTCAAAGCTAGGTACGGTGCAGTTCAACGGCAACCGTCACGCCCCTGCGCGCATGACGACTCGTCGTTGACACGCGAAAATCTTCACCGATATAATCGGCGGCCTTGCGGCTTCCGAAGCGCTAGGTCAGGAGGAACAGTCCAGTGCCACGCGACCTCTTTGGTGATGTGGTCGACCCATCGATCAAGATGGGCAACAAGTCGGGTTATACCGTCGCGATCACGATGCTGGCCGAAGTTGTAATTGTCGGGGCCATTGTCATCGTGCCGCTGATGGCTGCGGATATCCTGCCAACGCCGCCTTCCATGATGGCGTTTGTGGCAACTCCGCCCCCGCCGCCACCCCCTCCGCCTCCGCCTCCGCCTCCACAGGCGGCAGCACCGCCACCCGAAGTGGAAGTCAATCCAACGGCGGCTCCAGTTGAAGCGCCCAGCGAGATCAAACCCGAAACGGGCATCGAAGCTGGATTCGAGAACGCCGGCGGCGTCGATGGCGGTCTCACAGGCGGTGTCATTGGCGGCATCACGGGCGGCATTCCCGAGCCCCCGCCCCCCCCGCCGCCGCCACCAACGCAGCCGGTTCGCGTGGGCGGCAACATCAAGCCCCCGCAAAAGCTCAAGCACGTCAATCCCTTGTATCCCCCCATCGCGCAGTCGGCGCGCGTTCAGGGCATCGTCATCATCGAGGCCACGATCGGGCCCGGTGGCGCAGTGCAGGATGCCAAGGTACTTCGGTCGATTCCGCTGTTGGATCAGGCCGCTTTGGATGCGGTGCGCCAGTGGCAGTTCACGCCGACGTTGCTGAACGGCGTGCCAGTGCCGGTCATCATGACGGTGACGGTGCAGTTCACGCTGCAATAGGTCGAAGCGATTTGTGATGAACCCGATTCAGGGTCTTTTCCGGAGGAATACGATGGACGTTCGGAAGATTGGTCAGATTGCGGCGGTTGCCCTCGGCGCCCTGCTCGTTAGCTCGCCCGTGTTCGCTCAAGAGAGCGGCGGCATCGACTTCATCGAGATGTTCGAGCAGATGGGCACGGTGGCTCTGGCCATCGCCATCGTGCTCTTCATCATGTCGTTCTGGTCGGTGGGTGTCGCAATCGAGCGCATCTACACGTTCAGCCAGGCCCAGAAGCAGTCCAAGATGTATGCGCCGCTCGTGGCGAAGCACCTCAAGGACGGCCGTCTGAAGGAAGCCATCCAGCTGTCGTCCTCGAAGGACTACCGCTACAGCCACCTTGCGAAGGTAGTGCTGGCCGGCCTCCAGGACTACCAGTTCCAGCAGGACACCGCGGGCGGCGCGACGCTGAACCGCGACGACCTTCTGGACACGGTCCGCCGCTCGATTCAGCGCGCATCGGCGCTGACGGCTAACGACCTGAAGAAGGGCATCTCGAGCCTGGCGACCATCGGCGCCACGGCGCCGTTTGTGGGTCTGCTCGGCACGGTCGTCGGCGTCATCAACGCCTTTGTGGGTATCGCATCGTCGGGCTCGGGCGGCATCGGCGCCGTTTCGGCCGGTATTGCCGAAGCCCTCGTGGAAACGGCGCTCGGCCTCTTCGTGGCCATCCCGGCAGTGTGGTTCTACAACTACCTGACCGGCCGCCTCGAGTACTTCAACGTCGAGATGGACAACTCGTCGTCGGAACTGCTCGACTACTTCATCCGCAAGACGGCTCACTGAGACTGCGGTCGGCGTTTTCGCCAGGAGAGTGAACTATGTCAATGGATGTCGGCGGCGCCAAAGGCGGCGTCAAGTCGGACATCAACGTGACGCCGCTTGTTGACGTCATGCTCGTGCTGCTCATCATCATGATGATCATCGCGCCGCTCCTGCAGAAGGGCGTTCCGGTCACGCTGCCTACGGCAACCAACAGCGCTGACAAGCCCGAAACGCAGGATCAGACTGTCATGGGCGTCACGTCGAATGGCCAGTTCTGGGTCAACGGCGTGCAAGTGCCCGATGCCGACGTGCGCAGCCGTCTCGATGACATTCTCGAAGGCAAGCAGAACAAGATCATCTTGATCAAAGCCGACGAGGATGCACCCTACGGACGCGTCATGGAAGCCATGGACACCTTGCGCGCTGCCGGCATCGAGGACATGGGGCTCATTACCGAGCGCAAGGGTCCGGCTGCTGGGGGAGGCAACTAATGTCTGCACGCAACCACATGGGTGCCGACACCGTCGTCACCGCCAAGAAGCTCGAAGCCAACGGCGATAT
>JANNEJ010000864.1:0-5973 GCA_031378585.1 Acidobacteriota bacterium
GTGGTAGCGGCGATGGACGCGTGGGAGATGCGCAGCCACCTTGGCGCCGACGACATCGCGCGGCTGCAGGCCTCCGGGGCATCCGCGGTGCTCGACCCAGCCGGCGCCATCGTGCGCGAGGCCGGAGTCACCCTGGAGACACATGCCGTCGTGAGCCACGATGTGGCCGCGACGATTGCCGCGCAGGTAGCCGCGCAGCACTGCGACGCCGTCGTGATGGGCACGCGCGGCCTCGGCGTGGTGCAGAGCCTGCTGCTCGGCTCCACGACACTCAAGGTGATTCACCTGACCGATGTGCCGGTGACGCTGATCAAGTAGCGGGGCCTTGGGCGAGCCGCCTTACGGCGCCGGCCAGCGGCCCGGTGTGTAGGGTACGCCAGCTGCCTCGATCTCCAGCTCGAACTTCCGCAATTCGGCCTCGAGCGCGCGCAGCGCCGTCACCTGGCCACTCAGGTCGTCGGCCGCGAGGTCGTAGTTCAACCGCTGCGTACCCGTCGGCGAGCCTGCAAGACCGCGCGTGCCGGCCACGGCCGAATTCACGCGCGCCTGCGTCGAGGTCGGCGCCCCCGACTCGAGACCACGCAGCGTCTCGTCACCGCGCAGCCGCCGCAGTACCGCCAGGATGCGCCCATCGAAGCGCACGGCCTGATCCAGCAGGCGCAGCCCGGCCGGCGAATCCACCAGCGCGCGCCGAATCGCGGTCGTGCGGGTGCGGATCTGATTGGCCTGTTCGAGGGCGCCCGTGAACGAGCGCTGCAGGCGGAACACCCTGTCTTGAAACTCTTTCGCGGAGGTGATCGTCGCCGGAGTGATCTGCGCCGCGGGATCCGCCGTGACCAGGATCGACTGCGGGTCGCCCAGCGTCGTCGACACGCCGCCCACCCGCCGCGACAGCGCCACCGTGTAGGTTCCGGGCGCCACGAAGGCGCCGCCGCCCGTGCCGCCGGGATACGCCGGCGGATCGGTGTCGTCAGCAGTGCTGCCGCCGCCTCCCCCACCGCCACCGACGCCACCGGCGGTCCCCGGAAGCGTGGGCGCCACGCCCCGCAGGTTCCACACGTAGCGATGAATGCCGCGCGTGCCCGGCACCACGAGGCGGCGCACCACCACACCGGCCGCATCCGTGATGGTCAGAAACGTCTGCGGCGCTTCCTCGTCGGCCTCGGCCGTGAGCTCGGCCTGCGTGGGATACCGCGGCGTCTCCTTCTTGTCTTCGGCCGCCTTGGCGACGTCCAGCCGCCGCTGCTCGAGCGTCTTGGGCGGGTCCTTCACCCAGTAGCTCACGAGCGCGCCCGACGGTCGGTTCTCGCCCATCCAGAACTGTTCGCCCTGGAAGCCGCGCGCCTTGCCGGTCTCGGGCACCTCGAGCACGGCGGACTTCACCGGGAAGACGTGCCCGTCCTTCTGCAGCGTGGCCGTCGAGGCCTGGCGCAGCGGAGCGTAGTCGTCGAGCACGTAGAAGCCCCGGCCAAAGGTGGCCAGCACGAGGTCGTTCTCGCGCTCTTGAATCGCCAGGTCGCGCACCGGAATCGTGGGCAGGTTGGTGCGCAGCCGCGTCCACGTCTTGCCACCGTCGACCGTGAAGAACAACCCGAACTCCGTGCCTGCAAAGAGCAAAGAGGGGTTCACGTGATCCTCGGCAAATGCCAGCACCGGACCGTTGCCGGGCAGGTCGCCCGCAATCGCCGTCCACGTGGCGCCGCGGGTCGTGCTCTTGAAGATATACGGCTTGAAGTCGCCGTTCTTGCTGTTGTCAAACAGTGCGTAGACGGTGTGCTCGTCGCTCTTGCCGGCAAAGAGGCGCTGCACGTAGACGCCATACGAGCCGTAGTCTGGCAGGCCGGGTATCCGTTCGCTGCGCCGCCAGTTCGCGCCGCCGTCGAGCGAGATCTGCACCAGGCCGTCGTCGGTGCCCACATACAGCAGCCCTTCGCGCTTGCGCGACTCGCCGAGCGCCGAGATGTTGCCCCACGTGGCCGTGGACTGATGCTGCGCAATGGCCTCGGGCGGCCACACCTTGCCCATCACCGGCAGTCCGTTGCGATCGGTCTGGCGCGTGAGGTCGCCGCTCACCGCGCGCCAGCTATTGCCGCGGTCGTCGCTGCGGAACAGCTTGTTGGCGCCGAAGTAGAGCCGTGACGGGTTGTGCGGGCTGATGACGAACGGCGATTCCCAGTTGAAGCGGAGCGGCGGTTCGCCCCTCCCTTCTACGGGCCGGATGATGACCCGTTCGCTGGTGCGCCGGTCGAGGCGGACGATGCCGCCGTACTGCGACTCGGCGTAGACGGTGTTGGGTTCAGTGGGATCGACGCGCGCCACGAAGCCGTCGCCGCCGGTCACGATGAACCAGTCGTTGTTGGTGGCGCCTTGCGGACCGCGCGAGCGCGACGGGCCGCCAAGCGTGCTGTTGTCCTGGGTGCCGCCGTAGATGTTGTAGATCGGCGACGCGTTGTCGACATCCACGTTGTAGAACTGCGTAATCGACAGGTTGGCGAAGTGCTTCCACAGGCGCCCGCGGTCCCAGCTTTCATAGAGGCCGCCATCGCAGCCTTCGAGCAGGTGCTCGGTGTTGCCGGGATCGATCCAGAGGTAGTGGTTGTCGACGTGCTTCGCGCGTTCGCCGAGAGCGCGGAACGTACGGCCGCCGTCGTCGGACACCTGCGTCTGTACCGTGGGTACGTAGAGCCGCTCGGGGTTCTTCGGGTCGGGGTGGATGTTCTTGTAGTACATCGGCTGCGCCTGCACGGTGCCGCGCCGCTGCCAGCTCTCACCGCTGTCGTCCGACGCGTAGATGGTCGTGTTCTCCGCCGTCTCCACCTTTGCGTAGGCCAGGCCCGCGCGCGCCGGCGAGAAGGCAATCACGATGCGGCCGACGTCGCCGGTGGGCAGGCCCGTGCGCACCTTGCGCCAGGTCTTCCCGCCGTCCACCGACTTGTGCAGGCCGCTCTCGGGTCCGCCGTGGATGAGCGTCCAGGTGTGGCGCCGCCGCTGGTGCGCCACGGCCAGCAGCACGTCGGGATTGTGCGGGTCGATGGCCACGTCGCTCACGCCGGTGTGTTCGCTGATGTCGAGCACACGCGTCCAGGCCGCGCCGCCGTCGGTCGTCTTGTAGAGTCCGCGCTCGCCGCCGGCGCTCCACAGCGGTCCATAGGCCGCGGCAAAGACCACATTCGAATCGCGGGGATCGATCACGATGCGGCCGACGTGTTCCGAGGTCTTCAGTCCCGCGTTACGCCAGGTGCGGCCGGCGTCGTCGCTGCGATACACGCCGTCGCCGTAGCCCACGCTACGCTGATTGTTGGCTTCGCCCGAGCCCACCCAGATCGTGTTCGGCTGCTTCGGGTCGATGACCACCGAGCCTACGGAATACGACGCCTCGTTCTGGAAGACTGGCGTGAACGTAGTGCCGGCGTTCTCGGTCTTCCACACGCCGCCCGACGCCGCGCCAACGTACCACGTGTGCTTCTCGTGCGGATGCACGGCAATCGCGCTCACGCGTCCCGACATCAGGGCCGGCCCGACCGCGCGCAGCCTGAACGACGCAAACGGCGCGGCTGAGAGCGCGTCGTCCTTGGCGGCGCCCCCCGGTGCAGGGGCCGCTGGCGCCTGCACGCCCTGGGCGACCTGAGGTGGCTGGGAAGCCAGCGGGGCCTGCGCCCCGAGCCCGGCGAAGCCGGCCGCAACGAGCAACCCGAACACCACAGCGCGCGCGTTCATCATGCGAGGTCCTTTACGGAGACGGGATGTCGAGCGCCGGCGGCGCGAGCACATGCCGGATTATAGGCGCGGGCCGGTCCGCCCGGGTCAGCGCGACGAGGCGGGTCGGCAAGCCGGTATGATGCAGCAGGATCGTATCCAACAAGGAGAGACACACATGAGATGGCTGACGTCTACGTTCGCACTGGTGGCTCTGGTGGCCGCGACGGTTGGGGCCCAATCCACCGCGGGATGGAAGGTGCGTGCGGATCGCAGCACCAACGCGGCCGACCCCGACGGCGCCGGCGCCATCAAGTTCATGGCGATGGGCGACGGCTTCCATGCGGTCAATCCACAGGCAGCGGTGTACTGGCATCCGAACAACTCGGCGAGCGGCGCCTACACCCTCAAGGGCACCCTGACGCTCAACGAGCCCAGCAGCCACGCCAACTACTACGGGCTCGTGTTTGGCGGCAGCCGCCTCGACGGGGCCGAGCAGGCCTACACGTATTTCCTGGTCGCGCAGAATGGCACCTTCCTGGTCAAGCGACGCGTCGGCGATGCGAAGACTGACGACGTGGTGGCCAGAACCGCCCACGACACGATCAAGAAGCCAGATGCTTCCGGCAAGTCGACCAACGCCCTTGAAGTGCGCGTGTCGGCCGACAAGGTCGACTACGTGATCAACGGTACGGTCGTGCACTCGGGGCCGAAGGCGGGCTTGACGACCGACGGCACGTGGGGCATCCGGGTCAACCACCAATTGAACGTGACCATCACCGGGCTGGCCGTTTCCAAGTAGGGCCTGCTCGTGCCTCGCTTCGGTATCGCGTCCGGCACTGCCGCGACCGGCACCGGAGCGATCTGCTCGGCTTCTGGCGGGATGGTGGCGGGATGGGGCGGGATGGGGCCTGTCACCGTGACATCCGGTGACGTAGTTTTCGCTGCAACGCGTGGAGATTCCTGCATTGGTAACTGTCCGCTCGGCCACTCTGAATGATCTCGAGACGCTCGTTGACGGCAACGCCGCCATGGCGCTCGAGACCGAACATCTGCAACTCGACCGCAGCACGTTACGCCGCGGCGTAGAGGCCGTGCTGGCCGCGCGCGCGCCGGGCCAGTTCAGCGTGGCCGAACACGAGGGCCGCGTCGTGGGCCAGTTGCTCGTCACCTACGAGTGGAGCGACTGGCGCAACCGGCCCGTGTGGTGGATTCAGTCCGTGCACGTCGCCGCCGATGCCCGCCGGCTAGGTGTATTCCGCACACTGTATGCCCACACGCGCCAGGCCGCACAGGCGGCCGGGGCCGGCGGCCTGCGGCTCTATGTGGATGCAACCAACACGCGCGCCCAGGCCGTCTACACGGCCCTGGGCATGGACGGCGGGCACTACCAGGTGTTCGAGGACATGTTCAACGAGCCGCCAAAGGCGAGCTGACGCCGCTGGCGCAAGATCCGCGCCAGAGGGGTCAGACCCCTCGTCCTAGCGGACGGGCAGCCAGAACGTGGTCTTGATCACGAAGAAGTTGGTGCCGGTCGCGCGCATCGAGCGGAACATGTCGCTCGGCCCCACGTAGTCGCCGCGCATCTCGGTGCCGGAGCGGTCCTGCTGCCACACGACGTAGAGGGTGCTGCCGGGCCGCCATTCCCCCCGCAGCACGACGTTGCTGCGGAACGACAGCGTGTTGAAGTCGCGGTTGCGCAGGGTGAACGTCGTCCCATCCGCGGTCACGGTCTGGCTGCCGCCTGGATTGATCACCAGCCCCGTGCCCGACGTGCCGTAGAGCAACCGCTCGCGGCTCTGCGGCGCCAGAAGCTCGCCGTAGTCGTAGTAGCGCCCCGACGCCGCGAACGGCTCGGCGTACACGTCGAGGTTCATGTCGGGCTTCACCGTAAGCCCCAGCCGGAACTCGGTCGAGATGGTGCTGCGGTCGATGAACGCAAACACGTAGCGTGAGTTATACGTCTCTGGCCGTCCACCCGCCAGTGTGGACACGTACTGCTGCGGCTCGGTGAGGCGCTCGTAGTAGGGTTCGGCCGAGAGCTGCCAGCGCGGCCCGGGCCGCACCGACAGCAGGGTACTCACGCGGCTTTGCGCCAGGCCACTGTCGTTGCGACTCACGGTGGCGGTACCGGTCCACCGCGTCTGCGAGCCGGCGCGATTGCCAACGGTGAGCACGGATGTCACACCGGGACCGCGACCCATCAGCGGGCCGCCCCGCGTGAGCGACACACTGGTCTGCGACAGGTCGCGGCGCACCGACAGCGAGGTCGTCCAG
>JANNEJ010000866.1:0-1723 GCA_031378585.1 Acidobacteriota bacterium
ATATCGCCGCGCGCGTTCGCCGCTACGTCGACCGCCACCAACTATGGCTGAGGGGTGGACGGGTGGTGGCCGCTGTGTCGGGCGGGTCCGACTCGGTCTCCTTGTTCTGGATCTTGCAGGAGCTGCAGGATGCCGGCGCGGTCTCGCTGGCCGCCGTGGCCCACCTGAATCACCAGCTTCGGCCCCTCGCCTCCCGGGACGAAGACTTCTGCCGGGCTCTGGCAGAGCGCATGGGAGTGCCCTTCATCGCCCAGCGCAGCGACGTCGCGGCCCATGCCCAGCGGTGGCGCTGCTCAATCGAGGTGGCAGCCCGCCGCGTCCGCTACGCGTTTCTTGAAGAGGCACGAGTCGCCAGCCGTTCGGACCACGTGGCCGTGGCGCATACGCGTGATGACCAGGCCGAGACCGTGCTGATGCGCCTGGTGCGCGGAGCGGGCACGCGTGGTCTGCGTGGCGTCCTGCCGGCGCGCGGCGCCGTCGTGCGCCCGCTGCTTGACTGCGGCCGAGACGAGTTGCGGCAGTTCCTCGCGGCGCGCGGCGAGCCATGGGTGGAAGACGAAACCAACGCCGACCTCAGCTACCCCCGCAACCGGATTCGGCACGAGCTGCTGCCGATGCTCGCGGCTCGCTACCGGCCCTCGGTGTCGCGCGTGCTCGCCCGCACGGCCGACGTGGCCGCCCACGACGACGCACTCCTCGAGCAGCTCGCCGATTACGCGCTCGCCCCGCTGGTCAGCCCGGAGGCCGCCTCGCTGCGGCTCGACGCCGCCGGTCTGCGCGCCCTGCCGCTCGCGCTCAGACGTCGCGCGGCAAGGCAGGTGTTGGTGCTCGCTGGGGCCCGCCAGTCTCCCGGCCACGCGGATATTGAGCGGCTGCTCGATGTGTGCACTACTGCCGGGCCTGCCGCAGCCCAGTGCGCAGGACTCCGCATGGAACGTTTTTCCGTGGATGCTGTCTTATTAAGGAGGGACGCCGTGCTCCGGGTCATGCCGGGCTTGCGGCCGCAGGTGCTGCCAGTGCCAGGCAGCGTAGCCTTGGACGAGTTGGGACCCGGCTGCCGGGTTGACGCGGCTAGGCCGATAACCCGAGAGGGTGGCAGCGAGCTTGGCCTCTTCCGGGTGGCCTTGCGCGTTGACGCCGTTGCGCTGCCGCTGACTGTCAGGGGTCGGCGGCCAGGAGACCGAATCCGGCCGGTTGGACTCGGCGGCACAAAGACGCTGCAAGACCTGATGGTCGACCGCAAGGTGCCACGGGCCAAACGGCACCGGACCCCGGTCGTGGCCGATGCCAACGGGGAAATCGTCTGGGTCGTGGGACATGCCGTCGCCGCGCACACGGCCGCGTCACCCAAGGACGACGTGATATTCTTGACTTTTGTGCAGCCGGCAGTGTCCGGCTCGGAGGCGTCGTGAACTCCACCGCTAAGAGCCTTGTTTTCTGGTCCATCTTGTTCGTGGTTGGGCTGCTCGTCTGGAATTTTTCCTCGCGGCTTCAGCGCAACGAGAACCCGGTGGCGTTCAGCGAGTTCGTCTCGTGGGTCGACGCCGGCCAGGTGCAGCGCGTCGTCATCGTCGGCAACGACATCACCGGCGTGACCAAGGGCCTCGAGAACTTCCGCACCTACGCGCCCTTCCAATACGAGGGGCTGGCGAACCGTCTGATCGAGCGTGGGGTCAGCGTCGAGAGCAAGGCGCCGACTGAGTCGCCGTGGGCGGCGATTCTG
>JANNEJ010000927.1:0-1618 GCA_031378585.1 Acidobacteriota bacterium
CGATGCTGATCGCCTTCTCGGGAATCGAGCCCGCCACGGCGTACTTGCCGTCGGGCGTGGCGGTGACCCACTCAGGATGCTGGCCCACAAACACTCGGCCCGCCTCTTTCAGGTCCGGCAGCGAATACACGTACGCGTAGCCGTAGACCTTGCTGGTGGACCAGAGCCGCGTGCCGTCTGGCGACACCCAGAGGCCGTGCGCGGGGGCGCCCTGCAGTCCGTCGGTGTGTGGATGCTCGCCGGGGATGGCCGGGTGCTCGACGCGCGCCGTCTCCTTCCCCGTCGCGAAATCCACGACCGCGAACCCGTGGAATTCGGAGAGCTGCACGATGATGTCTTTCGTCGAGCCGTCAAGGTTGGTCGTGAAGGCCATCGGACGGATGCCTGACGACTCGTCGATCGTGCGCACGACGGCGTCGGTGGCCGTGTCCACGATGCTGATCGCCTTCTCGGGAATCGAGCCCGCCACGGCGTACTTGCCGTCGGGCGTGACGTAGACGTTGTGAATCGCGCCTTTGACAGGGATCGTCTTCACGTTCTTCAGCGCCACTGTATCGATGACGTCGAGCGCACCAGGCGCCTGCGCGATGCCGACGTAGACCTTGCGGCCATCCAGGCTCACCGCCAGGTTGTTGGGACGGCCGCTCAGCTTGACGCGCGAGGTGACCGTGAGCGCCGCCGCGTCGATGACGTCCAGTGTCTGGCCGTGCTCGTTTGTGATGTAGAGCCGCGCACCGTCGGGCGAGGCCGTGACGCCGTGCGGAATGTCGACGCCGCGCAGCACGCCCACGACGGTGTTGGTCTCCGGATCGATGAGATGCGCGCCGTCGCCGGCGGCGTTGGTCTGAATGATGCGGACAGCCGTGCCGGCCGCACCTCGAGCGGCGGTGGCCGTCGTGGCGCGCGCGTCGCCCCTCACCCAGTTGGCCATCGTGCGCCACTCGGCGTCGGCCTGCGTGCGCCAGTGCTTGCCGCCGCCGTGGAACGCATCGCCCCCGGCCGCGCGATCGAGCGGATGCGTCAGCAGACGGCTGGCCAGCGCGTCGCCGGGCGCGAGGAGCGGCGTGAGGGCCGCCAGATTCTTCGCCGAGTCGGCCTGGCTCCAGGCCGTCGCGCCCTCGGGCAGCGGCACGAGCCGAAAGCGGGTGCCCACCTTCCCCATGTGACACGTCGCGCAGGTCTGCAGGCCGTCACGCTTGGCCAGGAAGATCGGCTCGACTCGAGTGTGAAACACCGCGGCGTCGAGGGCAGGACCGCCTCCGGCCGGGGCCGCGGCGGTCTGTGCCGCTGCCGCAGACGTCACTAACAGCACGCCAATCCACGATCGCCACACCGCCGTCATCCACCCCGTTCGCACCATCGCTCGCCTCCTTTGTCGCAGGACGGGGCCGAGTCTAGCAGGCCCAGTGCCCTTCGGCACAAGATAGCGTGCGATGCTCTCCCCAATTCCGATCCTGCTGGCCGGTCTTGCGATCGTCATCCTCGGGTTCGTGGCCACGTGGTGGCAGAGCGCTCGCCGTGGCCACCCGCACGGCACACCCACGCCGCTTCTTCTCGCCATCGGCGCCGTCACGCTGTTCTTCGACACCCTCGGCATCGGCAACTACGCGCCGACGAC
>JANNEJ010000930.1:0-1742 GCA_031378585.1 Acidobacteriota bacterium
CGAACGCGCGGCCGTCGCGATAGGTGACCTGGAGGGAACGTTCCGTCATAGAGACACCTCGTACGCCGTCACGACGATCAGCCGCCTCGTCGCGACATCCGGCTCGACAATGACCCGCCAGGCGTGTTGCCGATGACGGCAGTAAATCATGTGCCGACCAATCACGACGCTCGGCTCGTGCGTTGCCGCTCGCGCTAGCATGGCTCGAACATCCACTTCCGAGACACCGCGTTGCTCCATCCGAAGCTCGGCGTGAGCAGTGAACGACAGATCCCAGTGCCACCATTCAGGCGGGATCTGCTCGGAAGCCATATGCGCTTCACGCAGTGTAGCACCGACATGTTCCGCGTCCACGGGCGCTCCCGATCGAGCTCATTCTGAACCGGATCTGGGATAAGGTATACCGCGATTGCGCCGCGCAGGATCGCGGCGTGCCCCTGTGATGAACGGCCAGACGTTCTCGCACTACCAGGTGCTGACCCGCCTTGGCGGCGGCGGGATGGGCGTGGTCTATCAGGCGCGCGACACGCGGCTCGATCGGCTGGTGGCGCTGAAGGTCCTGCCGCCGGAGCTGACGCGCGACGCGGAGGCCAAGGCGCGCTTCATGCAGGAAGCGAAGGCCGCCTCGGGCCTCGACCATCCCAACATTTGCACCGTCTACGAGATCGACGAGACGCCCGACGGCCAGCTCTTCATCGTGCTGGCGTACTACGCGGGTGAAACGCTCAGCATGGGGCGAGGACTTGAGTGACATCTGGGTGATGGACGTCGTGCGGGAGTGAGGGCGGCGCCGTCACGACCCAAGCGACGGATTCTTCCAGTCGGTGAGACGGCGAATGGAGGTGGTTACCGAGTGGCAGAGTGCGACCCGACGCGAACGAGGGTCGCTATACCACCCACGGCACGAACCGCTTCACGCGAGCCGCGTATTGGTCGTAGGCCACACCGAAGTGGGCGCGGAGCAGTCGTTCTTCCTCGGTCGTGCGAATCAACGTGCCGATGAGGAAGAGCGGCGCGGCGGCCACGAGCTGCAGCGTGTGTCCCGTGGCCAGCGCCATGGCCACCATGAAGAACGCCATGGCCACATAGATCGGGTTCCGCACCCACGCGAACGGGCCGCCGGTGACGAGCTCGTGATCGGCGCGCGTGCGGGCCACGATGGCCCAGTTGCGACCCATCGTCCGCGCCGACCACGCGAACAGGCCGACGGCCGCGGACATCGCGACGGCCACCGCCAGCGTGCGGAGCGGGTTGGCCAATGGATACATCGGGCCGTTCGCCACGACCGGCCCCCCAATGAGGCTGATGGCAACGCTCTGAATCCCCACTCCGATCAGGGAGCGCCTGCTCCGCCGCTCTCCCGGTCCGGTGGCGGCACCGCGACCGCGCACCAGAATCAACGCGACGAAGAACGACAACCCTCCAACCGCGAACACGGCGATTGAGGCGGGGTCAGTGGGTTCGGGTCGCCAGAACTGCCACATGGAGCACACTCCCTCGATCGAAACAGAACCCACTGCGCCCGGACCGCTCCGCTGATCGGCTCGGGATGGCGGCGGCTCAGACGTCGCAGAGCAGAACGGCCTCACGCAGCGACGTCATCGGGTCGCGCACGGGCACTAACTCGTGCGCCAGGTAGCCCGTTAACCCGGGGGCCACTATGGCCCGGCTGATCGACGCCCATTGCATTTCCTGGGTGTCGTCGAGCCCGTGCGGTCCCGGCACGCCGCCGGTGTGGTAGT
>JANNEJ010000938.1:0-2372 GCA_031378585.1 Acidobacteriota bacterium
GCACCGGGCGCAGCACGTCCATCTCCGACTCGCCGGCCGTCGCAAAGGTGTCACGGACCAGTTTCAACAGCTCGCGCGTTTCATAGAATTAGCCACGCGCCCCCTTGCTGGTGACGATCTCCTTCAGCATCGCCACGGCCAGGTGGGTCTTCCCTACGCCGTGACGGCCACGCAGCAGCAAGCCTTTGTCGACCGCCGGAAACGCCTCGACAAACGCTCGGGCACGGCGATGCGCTTCGCGCAGCGAGTCGACGGTCTGTTCGAAGTTTCGCAGTTCGCAGTGCTGATAGCGCCGAGGGATGCGGGCGTGCGTCAACTGGTGTTCGGCAATCGACTGGCGCCAGCACGAGCAGCGCCGCACGCGCGACACTCCATCGACGACTTCAGGCACCCACTGACTGTCTTGGCACAGCTCGCACGACATGACCGGGCGATTGTACACCTGGCGACCAACGGTGTCAGCGGCTGCGACGCGGCGGTGGTTCTGGCGCCGGATCCGCGTCGGGGATCGACGCCGCGGGTTGCGTCGTGCGCACGAGGTCGGTTGGCGACGACTTCACGAGCGCGGTGCTGAGCCGCTGCTCCCAGTCGCCCAAGCCCCGCGCGAGTTCATGCTTCACATATTCCATGAACTCGTTGACCTCGCCCTGCATGCGCTCCATCTTCCTGCGCATGTTGAGGATGATCTCGACGCCCGCGAGGTTGACGCCGAGGTCGCGCGTGAGCGTGAGAATCGTCTCGAGCTGCACCAGATCGTCGTCTGAGTAGAGGCGCGTGTTGCCCTCGGTACGCGACGGCGTGAGCAACCCCTCGCGCTCGTACAACCGCAGGGTCTGCGCGTGGATGTTGTACTTCTGCGCCACCACGCTGATCATGTAGTACGACTTGCCGCTCGGCCGCTTCGCCATCAGTGCCCATCCTCGCCAGAAGGAAACCGCCCGTCGCGCACACTCTCGCGCTGCAATTGGCCAAACTCGCGCAGCAGAGCCTTCGACCGCTCGTCGAGGACCAGCGGCAGCATCACTCGCACTTCTGCGACCAGATCGCCGCGTTCGTCGCCCCGAGGCGACGGCAGTCCGCGTCCGTGAAGCCGGAATCTGTGCGCCGACTGGGTACCCGGCGGCACGCGCAGCCGCACGGCGCGCCCCTCGAGACCTGGGAGCGTGATGCGGGCGCCGAGCGCGGCTTCGTGCAGTGCCAGCGGCACCTCGACGTGGAGGTCGTTGCCCTCGCGCCGGTAGAGCGGGTGTGGCGCGACCGCGACCCGCACATGCACGTCACCCGCCACGCCGCCGGCCCGGCCGGCATGCCCGAGCCCTGTCACGCGGAGCACGGCGCCGTCGTTGATACCCGGCGGCACATCGATCGCGAGTGTATCGGCCCGCGACTCGGCGCCGCGTCCTCCACACGCGCCGCAGGGCGCGGTCGCGCGCTGTCCCTCGCCGCCGCAGCGGCCGCACGGCCTGGTGAACATCATGTGTCCCCGCACCACCCGCGTGGCGCCGGCGCCCTCGCACGCGGCACACGCAACCGGCGGTACCCGCGCCGTGCCCGCACCAGCGCAGGTGGCGCACGCGGCCTGTCGTTGCACGGTCACCTCACGACGTGTGCCGCGAGCCAGGTCCTCGAGCGAGACGGTGACCTCGACGTGCACGTCCGCGCCGCGCGAGGGCCGTCGGTCGGCTCTCGGCGTGAACACCTCGGCGAACAAATCGCCGAAGGTCGTGGACGGCTCGGCGTGCACCAGTGGCGAGAAGTCGAAGCCCGTGAACCCTGCGGCTGCAGCCGCCGGCATGCTCGGCGTCTCACCTCGGTCGTAGCGATGACGCCGGTCGGGATCGATCAGCGTCTCGTAGGCGATGGCGATGCTGCGGAATCGGGCCGCAGCTTCGCGATCACCGGGATTGATGTCCGGATGATAGACGCGGGCCAGACGCTTGTACGCGCGGCGAATGTCGCGGTCACTGGCCTCGCGGCGGACACCGAGCACCACGTAGAAGTCCATGGCTATCGAGTATGAAATCTGAGTCTCGTCCTGTCAACATTGCTCGTCATGACAAGGTCGGCCCATTGCTATACTCAAAAGGCCAGCACGCCCCCGGAGCCCGACGCTCCGCTAGAGGCCCGTCTGCCCCGTGAGTGGAGGTCACACGTGCGTCCCCAGTTGCTCTTTCCCGCCCTCGTGCTGCTGCTCCCGTGGTTCGCGGTCCGTGCCACTGCCCAGGAGGTCGCGCCTCCAATCGAGACGCCCCCTCCGATCACCGTGCTCTATGTCGAAGGTCGGGTCGACGCCGTGCGCGCCAGCGGCGTGCAGCCGGCACAGGCCCCCGACCTGCTCGAGGAACACGATCGCCTGGTGACGGGCGACGGCC
>JANNEJ010000939.1:0-2512 GCA_031378585.1 Acidobacteriota bacterium
TCCTGGCTTCGCCAATCAGCGCCAGCTCGAGTTGCTCGTGGATGCCGGCTTCACGCCGCTCGAGGCGATCACGATCGGCACGCGCAACGGCGCGCGCTTCCTGGGCCGCGAGGCGCTCATCGGCACGCTGGCGCCGGGCAAGCAAGCCGACCTCGTGGTGATGTCGGGTGACCCGTCGCGGGTGATTGGCGACGTGCGCACCGTAGAGACCGTGTTTCGACAGGGCGTGGGCTTCGACTCGCAGAAGCTCATCCAGTCGGTGTCGGGCCGCGTCGGGCTCTGGTAAACGTGCCGTGCTGATTCCTTCCATCGATCTCAAGAGCGGGCGGATCGTGCAGCTCGTCCAGGGCGAGAGACTGGCCCTCGAATCCACCGACGTCGACGGCTGGATTGCCCGTTTCCGCGGCTTCAAGGCCGTGCAGCTCATCGACCTCGACGCCGCCATGGCCGTCGGCAACAACGACGCGCTCGTGCGCTACATTGCCGCCAGGCTGCCATGCCGGGTCGGCGGCGGCGTGCGCTCGGCAGCCCGCGCGGCCGAGCTCGTCGAAGCCGGAGCCACGCACGTGATCGTGGGGTCGTCGCTGTTTCGCGGGGCCCGTGCCAGCGATCCGCACGACCAGCCAGTCAACCTCTCGTTTGCACAGGAGCTCGTGCGCGCAGTGGGCAATCAGCGAATCATCGGCGCGGTCGACAGCAAGGCCGGTCAGGTGGTGATTCACGGCTGGAAGACGTCGTTGCCCATCACGGCCGTGGACGCAGTGAAGGCACTCGAGCCCTACTGCAGCGAGTTCCTGTACACGCATGTGGACAGGGAGGGCTTGATGCAGGGCACCGACATGAACGCGATTCTGGCGGTGGCCCGGGCCACGTCGCGTCAGGTCATCGCGGCCGGCGGGATCACCACGCGTGCAGAGATTGACCTGCTGCACGGGCACGGCGTGCACGCCGTCGTGGGCATGGCGATCTACACGGGCTTGCTGTCGCTCTCCGAGTAGTTCAGCGCGGCGCTACTGGATGAAGGCCACGGCCCGCACGGCCCGGGCCACGATGAAGATCCGGTCGTTGTTCGACTTCGGGTCGGCCGGCGTCATGAAGAACCCGGGCCGAGCCCCGTCGTAGCCCGTGGTCGCGCCCACCAGCGTCTCGCCGTCTTTGAACACCACCTGCAGCTTGCGTCCCGGCACGAGCGTGTCGAACGCCTTCTTCTCGTTGTAGTCCTTGTTGCCGGTGTGGTCCTTCACGAAGAATACGGCTTTGAGTGTGGGGATGCTCACACGCACGGGTGCGGCGCCGGCTTCGGGTGGGATGACATGAAAGTGGTCGCGGGTCACGGAGAAATCCTGCGTCGTGCCCTTCAGGATGCGTCCGTCGGCAAAGCGCGCCACGATTCGGTTGTGAATCTGCATGACCGCCCTTCGGTGTCGGTGCCGCTCGGTCGGAGCTTAGCGTACAAGCGCGTCCGCGGGGTCCGGCCAAGACCGCCCCGGCCGTGGCCGCCGCTCACGCCCCCTCGCAGAAAGAAGCGTTCCCGTTATGATGGCGCCGACCCGATGTCAGATCGTTCCCGCATCGTCTCCACCTACACCGCTGCGGCCGACCACTTCGACGCGCTGCCCTTCTGGCACCATTTCGGGCGCCGCACCGTGGAGATGCTGCAATTGCCGTCCGGGGCGCGCGTGTTGGACCTGTGCTGCGGCACGGGGGCCTCGGCGCTGCCAGCGGCCGAGCGCGTCGGCCCCACGGGCAGTGTGCTCGGCGTCGATCTGACGCCAGCGCTCGTGGACCAGGCGCGCAGTGCGGCCGCCGCACGCGGGCTCCGGCAAGCCCGCTTCGAAGTCGGCGACGTGTCGACCATGGACGTAGCGGCTGGGTCAGTAGACGCGGTCGTGTCGGTGTTCGGCCTGTTCTTTCTGGACGACATGGCCGGCACGCTGCGCCGCGCGTGGACATGGCTGGCACCCGGCGGGCAACTGGCCGCCACGGTCTGGGGAACGGTGGTGCTCTCGCCAGGCGAGCCGTACTTCTGGGACGCCGTGCTGCGCGAAGATCCCACGGCAGCGCACATCAGCCCAGCCGCCCGCCTTGCGGAGCCGGGCGCACTCGAGGCGCTGTTTGCGGAAGCGGCGCTGCCGGCGCCGCGCGTCGTTTGCGAGACCTGGCGCATGCCGCTCGCCACGCCCGAGGCGTTCTGGCCGGTGATCATGGGCACGAGCAGTCGCGGCGTCTTCGAGGCCCTGACGCCGGACGCGCAGAGGCGCGTGAAGCGCGAGGTGCTCGGCCGCCTCCGCGCCGAGGGCGTGGACGGCCTCGACATGGAGGCGCTCATCGCGATCGCGCGCAAGGGTCTGTCACCGAGCCAAGGATCTTGCGAGGTGACAGACCCAGCCGTCTCCCTGCGGGCTGACTGACCCAGCGCTCTTGCGTTCGAGGTGACTGACCCGGCCGCTGTCGGACTACGCGAGCTATTGCAAATTAGAAATGTACTTCTGTAATGTAAGGCATGATCAGG
>JANNEJ010000962.1:0-2861 GCA_031378585.1 Acidobacteriota bacterium
CGCTGGGTCGTGGCCGCGGCGCCGATCGGGATCTTCGGCCTCATGCTGCCACTGGCGGCGCACGGCGGGGCGGCCGTGGCTGGAGCGGTCGGGATCTACATCGTCCTGTATTCGATCGGGTGCATCGTCGCCACGCTGCTGGTCTACCCCGTGGTGGCGGTGCTCGGCGGTGTATCGGTCGCGGCGTTCACGCGGGCCGCCCTGCCGACGCAACTGATTGCGTTCAGCTCCAGTTCGTCGATGGCGTCGTTGCCCGCGCTGGTCGAGTCGTCTGCCCGCCTGGGGCTGCCCGAGCGGGTCACGGGCTTCGTGCTGCCGGTCGCGGTGTCCACGTTCAAGTTTGCCGGGCCGGTGGCCTGGACATCGGGCGCGCTCTTCATCGGCTACTTCTACGGTATTCCCCTGGGTCTCACCCAGTTCCTCACGATCGCGTTCGCGGCAGTGTTCCTGGCATTCGCGGCCCCGGGGGTGCCGCGGGGTGCGTTCCTGATGCTGACCCCGCTCTTCCTGGCCATCGGCCTGCCCGCCGAAGGGATCGGCATCCTGATTGCGGCTGACGCGCTGCCGGATCTCTTTGCCACGGTCCTGAACGTGACCGGCGACCTGGCCGCCGCCGTGCTCGTGGCGCGCGCGGAGCGGGGCGAGCCATAGTCACGCCACGGCTGCACGTCGCCACGAACTACTTGGGCTCACGAAGGTCGAGTCTGGTTGACGAATCGCCGAAGTAAGGTGTATACACCTTAAATCGTGATCGCCACGCATTCCGTGATGAGACCTGCCCGATGATATCCACCCACGGCCAGGTGGCCGACCGTTCGCGTGCCCGTGCCCTCGACGCAGCCGATCCGCTCGCCCGGTGTCGTCGCGAGTTCCACATGCCGACGCGCGCCGACGGACAACCGGAGATCTACTTCTGTGGCGACTCCCTCGGCCTCCAGCCCACCCGGACCGAGGCCTACGTGCGCGAGGACCTGCGCACGTGGCGGGAGCGAGGCGTGCGTGGCCACCACGAAACGGAGTGGCCGTGGCTGCCGTATCACGAGCGCCTCGGCGACGCCATGGCCACGCTCGTGGGCGCGCTGCCGGCGGAAGTCGTGGTCATGAACGGGCTCACGGTGAATCTGCACCTGATGATGGTGAGCTTCTTCCGGCCCACCCGTGAGCGCTTCAAGATTCTCATCGAAGACCATGCCTTCCCCTCGGACCACTACGCCGTGGTGTCGCAGCTGCGGCTGCATGGCCTTGACCCGGCTCAGGGGCTCGTCATCGTGTCGCCTCGCGAGGGCGAGGAGCTTCTTCGACACGACGATCTCGCGGCGGCGATCGAGCGTGAGGGCGACCACCTGGCGCTCGTGCTGCTGCCGGGCGTGCAGTACTACACCGGGCAAGCCCTCGATCTGCCGGCGCTCGTCGAGGTCGGACACCGGGTTGGTGCGGTCGTCGGGTTCGACCTGGCGCACGCGGCCGGCAATCTGGCCGTGCAGCTGCACGACTGGGGCCCCGATTTCGCCTGCTGGTGCACCTACAAGTACCTGAATTCCGGTCCGGGTGCCGTCGGCGGCTGCTTCGTGCATGCACGACATGGCCGGGCGCTCGACGCGCCGCGGCTCGCGGGGTGGTGGGGGCACGACAAGCAGACACGCTTTCAGATGGGGCCGACCTTCGACCCGATTCCCGGCGCCGAGGGCTGGCAGCTGTCGAATCCGCCCATCCTCTCGCTGGCGGCCGTGCGGGCATCGCTCGAGGTGTTTGCCGAGGCCGGCGGCATGGCGCCGCTGCGGCAGAAGTCGGTTGCGCTCACCGGCTATCTCGACGGCCTGCTGCGCGAGCGGCTCGGCTCCCAGATTGAGATCGTGACCCCGAGTGATCCAGACCAGCGGGGCTGTCAGCTGTCGATCCGGGTCCGCGGTGGACGCCTGGACGGCAAAGAGCTGTTGAGGCGCATCGAAGCCGGCGGCGTGGCCTGTGACTTTCGCGCGCCCAACGTCGTGCGCGTGGCGCCGGTGCCGCTCTACAACACGTTCGACGACGTGTACGGGTTCGTCGACGTCCTGGCCCGGGTGCTGGACGCGGAGACGGTATGACGACCTCGTCCGGGCTCGGGCGACTCGTCTTGAACGCCAGGAGAACATTCATGACCGGTCGTATCAGGGCTGCACTCGCGTTGACGGCGGCGACGGGACTCACGGCCTGTGGCGGCGGCCCTCCCGCGCCTCCGGTAACTCCAGTGACCGTGGCCTCCACGATCTCTGAGATGTGCGACGACACTCGGCCGCAGCCGGCCGATCTTGGCAGCTACGGCATGCAACTCAATGGCACGTTCCGCCATCCGTTTCTGACGCCGCTCGACGAAGAGCACCCGCATCCGTTTCCAGGCCGACGTGATAATTACGACCTCGGCACCTATATCAGCAACATGAAGGTGGAGGCGGCCTATGAAGGCGCGGCGTTTACGCCCGATCCGTTCCACTCCTGGCAGAACATCGTCGATTTCGAGGGCCGGCGGTATCTGTTCCAGTACGACCGCAGTGACGGGCGGGTCTACGACATCACCGACGTCCGCCACGTCACGGTCGTCGAGTCGATGGGCCGCAACGACGTGAAGGCCCCCGAGGGAGTGAATGCCGAAACCCTGAAGGGCGCCGACTGGAACGCCCACGATTTCTGGGGCGCATCGAGCATCCAGTGGAATGAGCGGCTCGGCAAGTACATCATGATCCAGAGCTTCGAGCAGAAGCGCCAGGTGAGCGAGCTCGGCGATGACCCGGAACGCAGCAAGTTCAAGAACCCGGCGGGCGTAGCGGCCCTGCGTGCCGGCGTGCAGCTCAAGGGCTTCAAGGTCTTCGAGCTGAACGGTCCAC
>JANNEJ010000964.1:0-1977 GCA_031378585.1 Acidobacteriota bacterium
CGACATGGCCGGCCATGGCGGCATCATCACCTATGCGGATCTCGCGCAGTACCGGGCCATGGAACGGGCGCCCGTCCGTGGCACCTATCGCGGACACGCAGTCTTCTCGCCGAGCCCGCCCGTAGCGACCGGGATCCAGCTCATCGAGTCGCTGCAGATGCTCGGCAACTACACGCCCCGCTCGGGGGCGCGCACGACCACCGACGCCGACTATTGGCACTATCTGATCGAGGCGTGGAAGGGGCGCGATCCGCTGCGCCGCGTGGCCGACCCGGAGCGCTGGCCAGTGGAGTTCGAAGAGCACCTGCGCGCCGACCACGCCGCACGTCTCTTCCGGCAGATCGACCCCGCCAAGGCGTCGACCTTCGAGCGGCAGGCCGAAGACGACGGCCCGTTCTCTCCGGCGGCCACCCGCATCGGCCGTGGCACGACCGCCTTTACCGTGGGCGATGCCGAGGGCAACCTCATCGCGGTCACGCAGACCCTCAGCACCTGGGGCGGCACGTTCTACGTCTCGAAGGGACTCGGTTTTCTCTACAACAACCACCTGCGCAGCACGCGGACCACGCCCGGCGCCTACGGCAGCCTCTTGCCGCTGATGCGGTCCAGCACCGGCACCGTGCCCACGCTGGTGTTTGCCGACGCCCCCGGCGGGCTCGTGCCGCGGCTCGCGGTGGGCTGCGCGGGCAATGCCTGGATTCCGCTGACCGTCTACAACGTCATCACGGCCGTGGTCGACGGCGGACTCGGGGCGCAGCAGGCTATCGAGGCGCCGCGCTTTTTGCCAGGCCGCGACCCGGCCGACCCGCTGGAGCGTGGCGCCCGCATCGAGATCGAGGACCGCTTCCCGCGTGGCTTAATCGACGACCTGGAGCGCCGAGGCCACAAGTTCCAGAAGGTCGGCCGCAAGGGCGAAGTGCGCTACGGTTATGCCTCCGCTGTGCTGGTCGACGTGGCCGCCGGCACGATCGAGGGAGGCGCCGAGCCGCGACGTTCCCATGCGGCGGTTGCCGCGCCCGCGTCGGTCACGCAGTGACAGACGTCCACTGGTCCGATTCGCCATGTCTTCTCCGGTGTCCACCACGTCCGCAATCCTGATCGAAGTGCGCCTTCGCGTGCCGGCCATGGACTGCGCGGACGAAGTGGCGCTCGTGCGCCGTGCGCTCGAGAGCGACCCGGGCGTGGTGCACATGGCGTTTGACCTCGTGCATAGTCGGGTTGACCTGGCCATCGATCTCGCACGGACCTCCGAAGCACGCGTGGTCGACGCGATCACGCGAACGGGCCTCGCGGTAGAGTCGGCGGCGGGGGCCGGAGCGCGGCCGGCGACGCCGGCTCGGGCCGCCTACACCGACGTTGTCCTGAGCGGCGCGCTTGCGTTGCTGGGCTGGGTCATCGACGGCGCCGCGGCCGGGACCGTGCGTGAGGCGTTCTTTGGTCACGCGGGCGGAGACGTCTTGACCCACGGGCACGCACCAGGCGCGGTACCGGCCTACGGCCTGGCGGTGGTGGTGGGCCTGTGGCGCATGTGGCCCCGCGCGCTGGCCGCGCTGCGGCATTTCCGGCTCGATATGCACGTGCTCGTGTGCCTGTCGGCGGCGGGTGCGGTCGCCATCGGTCAGTGGGCCGAAGCCGCAGCTGTCGCGTTCTTGTTTGCCGTGGCGCACCGGCTCGAGGCCTGGAGTCTCGAGCGCGCACGCGAGGCGCTGGCAACGGTTGCCGATCAAGGCGTGCCCGAGGACGCGACCGGCAAGGCCTCCGCGGCGCTCCTGTGGCTGCACGCGAACTGCTCGTCGTGCCACAGCGACGCGCCGCTCGCCGCCGCCTCGGCCGTGAACCTGCGGCTCGCGCTGCGCTCGAGCGAGCTGCTGACGGCGACCCCGGCGCCGGTCACAGGCCTGGCTCTTTACACCACGGCGTATTGCACCCCGACACGCTTCGTCCCCGCCGACGCCGGCGCACCGTTGAAGAGCATCG
>JANNEJ010001042.1:0-4271 GCA_031378585.1 Acidobacteriota bacterium
GGGGTAGGCGGTCGGGCGCAGATGCAGGGCCAGCACCCGGAACCAGATGATCTCGAGGGCGTGCGACACGAAGCCCGACGCCGCAAAGACCCCAAGCACCGTGGCCCGCGTGGGGGCGTCGATCATGATGGCTTCCGGGCCCGATGGGTCGTGCGTCGTCACGTCGGCCGCCGGGGTATCCGCGATGCGGGTGCGGACGGCCAGGGCCAGCACCGCAACAAACAGATTCACCCCGGCCGCAAGCCAGGCCGATTGCCGCAGGCCGAGCGCGGGCACCAGATAAAACCCCGCCAGCAGCGCCCCGGCGATGGCGCCGGCCGTGTTGGTGGCGTAGAGCGCGCTGAGGCGTGCGCCCATGCGCGGGTCGGCGCCGGTGGCGCGCACCAGCACCGGCAGCGTCGCGCCCATCAGCGAGGTCGGGACGATGAGTGCCGCCGAGGCCATGACGAACCGGACCATCGTCAGCAGCGTGAACGACTCTGGCAGGCTGGGGCCCAGGGCCGCGTAACTGCCCGTCATCCAGGTGACCAGGGGGATGGCGACGAGCGCCGTCGCGCCTACCCCCAGTTCAATCGCGGCGAAGGCGGCGAGTGACTGGCGCACGTCGAGGCGCAGGCGTCCGGCCAGGGCGCTGCCAACCGCCAGGCCGGCCATGAATCCCGCCAGCACCGTACTGGCGGCGTGCACGGTGACACCGAACACCAGTGACAGCGAGCGGAGCCAGACCACCTGATAGATGAGGGCGGCGAACCCGGACCCGAAAAACAGCAAGCACACCACGGGCAACAGCCACCGCGTGGCGGACGGACGGAGGGAAGCAGACATGCGACGTTAGAGGATATCCCTGACTCGACTCGGCCGAGGCGAGCAATTGTGCATGGGTTCGATAGTTATGGCCGCGGTGGGCGCGGCACGAACGCCGAGGTGCGCCGGACGTATTCGGCATAGCCGGGTTTGGTCTGCGCCAGTCCTTGTTCCAGCAGCGTCACGCCTGACACCCGCAGCAGCAGCCACGTCATGATCACGGGGCTCACGATCGTGGCCCAGCCGCCGACACCGGCGGCGACCACGAAGATGCCCCACCACACGACCGACTCGCCGAAGTAGTTCGGATGACGCGAGTAGCGCCACAGGCCCACGTCGCAGATCTGTCCTCGGGCGGCGACGCGTTTGAAGCGTCGCAGTTGCTCGTCGGCAATCGCCTCGGTTGCCAACCCGCCCACGATGAGCAGCATGCCCACCACGTCGAAGACTGACGGAAACGCGGGCACCGCTGACAGCGCCGCGCCGAGCGGCCAGGACACAATCCACGCGACGGTGGCCTGCAGGAAGAACACCTTCACCCAACTGAACCACCACCACTTCTCGCCGTACTGGCGCCGCCAGGTCACATAGCGCGGGTCTTCGCCGTGACCGACGTTGCGTCGTCCGATGTGGGCGGCCAGCCGAACGGCCCACAGGGCGACCAGGATGAGCACGACGGTCGTGCGCGTGCCCCAGGCGGGAAGGGCACGGGTATAGACGAGGCCGGCCAGCACGAAGGCCGGACCCCACCACATGTCCACGATGCTGGCGTTCTTGAGCGGCAGCGAGACCGCCCACAGCAGGGTGAAGGCGACCACCAGCGCCACCCACACCATGAGGGCGCCCGGGACGATTGCCGTTGGCGAGGGGATCAGTATTTCCACGTGAAGAACGACGCTCCGAGGCGTCGTTGCGGTTCAGCCCTAGTCTTTAGTCCCGAGCCCCGGTTCTACGGTTGCCCCCAACGCGACGTGAGATACGCCACGAGCGGAGCCTTCTCGTCGGGCGACACCTTCGCGCCCCAGCGCACCATCTTGTCCACTTCGCGGCCCCAGCCGCCGGCAGTCAGGCGCTGCTGCTCCGACAGGTCGTCGTCATGACACACCCGACACGCCCTGGTGAACACGATCTCGCCGGCGGCCACGGCCGTGGTGTCGTGCGACGCGGTGGGCCGCACGCCGAACTGCCTCGTCAGATAGGCGACGAGCGTCGGCCGTTCTTCGGGCGAGAGCCTGGCGCCCCAGCGTTCCATCTTCGCGACTTCGCGGTCCCAGCCCGTAGGCGAGAGCCGCTGCGACACGACGAGGTCCGCGTCGTGGCAGCCAATGCACTTGGCCCGGGCCACCTCCGCACCAGCGCCGTCAGGAAGCGCAGCGGCAGGCGCCTGGGCGCCGATCGCGCCCGCGCTGGCCACGACGAAGGCGGCGCACGCCAAGGCTCGCAGCCGCGCCGTCACACCTTCCGTCATGCCTTGACCTCGACGCGAACCGTATCGGGCGCGTTCCAGAGATAGCCCGAGGGATTCCATGCAGGGACGACCGGCTGCACCGCGCCGCGGCTGTCGGTGGCACGCGACAGAATCGTGTGCGTGTCCTGGGTCGTGGCGGTGAACGTGAACTCAAAGCGCCGCCACGCGTACTTCACGGCTTGACCGGTCAGCTTCGCGGGTTGCCACGTGGCACCGGCATCCACCGAGACGTCCACCTTGGCGATGTCGCGATCGCCGGCCCAGGCAAAGCCCGCCACGGTTACCGGACCCGGCGGCACCACGGCGCCGTCGAGCGGGCGCGTGATGAGCGACTTCACGACCAGGCCGGTGAGCGGCGCCAGGTCCTTCGCGTCCACGGCCGCGCCGGGCGCGACGCGCTTGGTGGGATAGCGGTAGCCGGTCTGCACCCAGAAGCCGTCGTGTTCCTTGGCCGCGACCGTGAGCGTGGTGAGCCACTTGATGGCATACGCGCCCTCCCAGCCGGGCACGACGAGCCGCAGCGGGAAGCCGTGCGCCGAGGGAATCGGCTGGTCGTTCATGGCGTAGGCCACGAGGGTGTCGGGATCGAGCGCCTTGGCCATCGGCACCTGCCGCACAAACGGCGGCTGTGTGCCCATCGGCCGATCGGCGCCGCTGGCATGCACGTGGGTCATGCCGGCCACGGCGCCCGCGCGCTTCAGTAGATCCGCGAGGCGCACGCCTGTCCACTTCGACGTGCCGACGGCGCCCTTGCGCCACTGAATGCCCGCCACTGGCGGGTCGAAGAACACGCGGCCGTTGCCGGCGCACTCGAGCGTGACCGTCACCGAGGCCGCGGGCATCTGCTTGAGTTCGGCGACCGAGAGCGCCAGCGGCGTGCCGACTTCGCCACGCACTGTGAGTTTCCACGCGGCCTCATCGAGGGCCGCGGGAACGGGCATGTGGCAGCGCACATAGAACGCGTCGTTCGGTGTAAGGAAACTGTCGAGCAGCGCCACGGGGGTCTCGAAGTCGGGAGGGCGCACCGAGCGAGCCACGAGGCGCGCGTCCTTGCCGGGCAGCGCCTGAGCCAACAGGTCCACGGGCCACACCGCGGCGGCGGCCGCGCCGGCGCCGAGCTGGGCGGCAAGCGCCAGCAGTTCCCGGCGCGACAACGTGGTCGGATCGATGAGTGCCATGGCGGAGATTATAGTCACCGCGCGCCGCGCCCGCTCTTCTGGGCGGTTGAGGCGGCGCTTCGCTAGCGCGGCAGCCGCGGATAGGCGCCGGCGGCGGCCCGCAGCATCTTCAGGAACACGTCGGTGTTCTCGTAGACGCCGGTGAACTGCCAGGCGCCTGGTCCGTCGGCGGAGAGCGGCACGTCGGCGGCCGTGTGTCCAGCGAAAGGAAGGGGAAGAGCGAGGGTGTCGCCGGGGCAGCCGAGCGGATCCGGGCATCCGGTGGCGCCATTCTCGATCGAGCCCGGCACCAGGAACCCAGGAAAGGCCGTGCCGCTCACCGCGCGGTTGTCGCTGTCGGCGCCGGGGCCGTCGCGCAGCGGGTTGGCCACCGCGGTGTGCGTCTCACGGTCGACGACCGTGGCGGCTTGCGCGAGTCGATTCGACAGCCAGTTCTCGTAGTGGTCCGACCCCGCGGCGAATCCTAGCAGCAGCTTTCGCGTGGGATCGGGATCCACAGGGAATCCGTCCGTATCTACGGTGTAGTTCGTGAAGAGCTCCAACGTCTGCGCCGGATTGACTCGGAGCGTGGCGGCGTAGTCGCGCACCGAGCGTCCGAGGACCGACGGCGCGTAGCGCTCGTTGCCCACGCCGATGATGCCGAGGCCGCCGTTCTCGTGGTCGGCGGTCACGAGCACGAGCGTGTCGTTGGCCGGATTGGTGTCGGTGTTGGTCCCGGCCGCGAAGTCGAGCGCCACCTTCACGGCGTTGTCGAACTCGATCGTGTCCCAGATGGTGCGATCGGCTTCCAACTCGTGCGACTGCTTGTCGATCGACGCGCC
>JANNEJ010001052.1:0-1886 GCA_031378585.1 Acidobacteriota bacterium
CAACGACGGTGTAGGGCAGGCCCGAGATCTTCATCGTGCTACCGACGACATCCGGGCGGCCGCCGAGCTGACGCTGCCACAAGCCGTGGCTCACGACGGCCACGGCGACCCCGCCCGGCGCGGCGTCTTCGTCGGCCCGGAATCCGCGCCCGGCCGCCATGGGCACGCCCAGCACATCGAAGTAGTTGGCCGACACGGCTTCGCCCATCACCAGGAGCGGCGTCGTGCTGGTCGAGAGCACACCCCGCACGAAGGCGTTGGCGGCAATGGCGCTGAAGGCCGGCACCTCACTCAGCAGCGACTGGTAGTCGGGATACGAGGTCGTAAGCAGCATCGACTCACCCTGCTGGCTCGAATACATCTCGACCAGCCGTGACGGGTCTTTGAGCGGACTGGACTTGAAGAGAACGGCATTGACAACCGTGAAGAGTGTGGTCGTGACGCCGATGCCGAGGGCGAGCGAGCCGATGGCCGTGACGGCAAAGCCCGGCCGCCGCACCAGTTGACGCGCGCCGACCCGCAGGTCCTGCAGGAACTCACCCATCTTGTCCTCCAGAGTAACTGACGAGCCTGAGACGGCCCGGGTTCGACCGGCCGGGCGGACCAGATCCAGCCGGGATGGTGTCCAAGTAGAGTCGGGGGTGCACGCCCCCAGGTGTCATGGCTGGCTTGAAAAGAACCTCGTGGCTCACGATCGCCCTGGCGGTGGTGCTATCTGGATCCGCATCGCACGCCCACCCGCGCCTTGCCGTGATCACGCACGAGGGCCAGACGCCAGGACGCGATTTGCCGGCACGACGCGGCACCGCGGTCATTCGCGGGGTGGTCGTAGACGGCACCTCGGGCGGACCGATTCGTCGCGCGGCCGTGTCCCTCGTCATCGAGGAGCCAGACCGCGAAAGCTCCCGCGTCGTGGCCACCACCGCCGGCGCCGACGGTCAGTTCGAGTTCACGGGCGTGCCGGCCGGCCGGGTGCAGGTCACCGCGTCGCGCCAGGGTTTCTTCGACTACGACAACGTGTGGAACGGCGAGCCCGAAGAGCCTGAGTGGCAGTCCGTGGCCGCTGGGCAGCGGATTCAGGGCGTGCGCATCGCGCTCTATCGCGGCGGCGTCGTGGCCGGACGCGTGCTCGACGAGTTTGGCGAGCCAGCCGTGGGCGTCGAAATCGAAGTGCTGCGGCGCGAGCCTGGCGATGGCGGCGTGCGCACGACGTCGTCGCCCATCACGCCCACCACCGACGACACCGGCGCCTTTCGCGTGTGGGGACTCGCGCCAGGCGACTACCTCGTGGGTGCCCGGCCGAACCGGTTCGTGGCCGATGCACCTGACGCGGCGCTCCGGCGCGAGGGTTACGCGTCCACGTATTACCCAGGCACCGCCAGCCTGTCGAGTGCGCGGGCCGTGCGCGTCGAACCCGGCAAAGACACGGCCGGTGTGTCCTTTGGACTCGTGACGGTGCCGCTCTCGACCCTGCGCGGCACGGTGCAGTTGCCGCCCGACACGCCGGGCCGCGCCGTCAACGTCGGCGTGGGCCTGGTGTCGCCGCAGCGCCTCGACGGCTACGTCACGCGCGGCACGCGCCCGAACAACGACGGCAGCTTCGAGCTGACGCGTCTGGCGCCGGGCAGGTACGAGGTGACGGCGCGGCATTTCCAGCAGGGCGGCGTCGAGTACTGGGGCACGGCCGAGGTCGAGGTGACGGGCACCGACCTTGACGGCGTGTCGATTCCGATGCGCCCTGGCAAGGTCGTGCGCGGACGGGTGGTGAACGACGCGGGCGAGCCCCTGAACGTGCCGGTCATGGTGTCGCTCGCCTCCGACGGCCAACGCGCGCCGTCGCCACAAGCCGTGCGCACGTACTCGGACGGCTCGTTTCGCATCGAGGG
>JANNEJ010001064.1:0-2930 GCA_031378585.1 Acidobacteriota bacterium
GGGCGGCCGCAAATGGCAGGGCGGCCTGGCGGGCAGACGAGAGTTCGCCGACGAGCAACTCGCGCTTGATCTCGAGGCCCACGAGCAGGAAGAATGCCGCCATGAGGCCGTCGTTCACCCAGGCGCGCGCCGAAAGCGCCAGCGGATGGCTTTCGGGGCCGACGACCAGCCGCGTTGCCCAGAACGCGTCGTATGCGGCCGCGAGTGGCGAGTTGGCGACGGCCAGCGCAGCCAGGGCGGCCACGAGCAGCACCACGCCGCCCGCGGCTTCAGTGCGCAGGAACTGCTGGAAGAACGTCGGACGCATGCCGCCCCATCATACCGACTGGTTGGCTGAGACGAATCTCGAGACAGCGCGCCGGTTTCGGTGCGACCATTGCGCCAAGTTGGGCGCATGACACGACGTCGAATTATCGGAGCCCTGGTGGCCATTGCCGTCGTGGTCGCCGCGGCCCTTGGCGCGGTCGCCGCGTGGGGCGGGCGACGGGCCGCGGCGCCCACGACGCCGCGCGACATGGCGGCGTTCACCCGGCAGCAGCTGTGGGCGGCCCTGCAACCCGTCACGCTCGCCAACTGCAACCTCACCCGGTTCGGCGAAGGCGCCGACGGCGGCTACCTCGTCTGCGCCAACTTGCTCGCTGAGGTCAAGGCGGGCTACTCGTACGGCATCTCCGGCTACGACGGGTGGGGATGTCAGGTGGCCACGACGCTCGGCGTGCCGGTGCACCAGTACGACTGTTTCGACACCCGACGGCCCGTCTGTGGTGCTGGCACGGTGTTCCACGCGGAATGCGTGGGGACAGGGCCGGCAGAGATCGAGGGACGCCGCTTCGACGCGATGGACCGTCAGCTGGCCGCCAACGGCGACGCCGGCGCACGTGTCGTCATGAAGATGGACGTGGAGGGTGCGGAATGGGACGCGTTCCTCACGGCGCCCGACAGCATGCTCGACCGGATCGATCAGCTGGTGGTGGAGATGCACGGCACTGGCGAGCAGCGGTTTCTGAGCGCCGTCCACCGATTGAAGCAGCACTTCCACGTGGCCAACCTCCACATGAACAACCACGCCTGCACCGGGGGACAGGCGCCGTTTGGGGCGTGGGCCTACGAGGTGTTGTTCGTGAACAAGCGCATCGCCACGGCCACCAGCGCGCCGAGAACGACGCCGTATCACGCGCTCGACCGGCCAAATGCGCCGGCGCAGCCGGATTGCCAGGTGGCACCCGCCCCCTAGGCGCGCGGATCGTGTGGGCCGGCTGCGCGACACGGCGAGCCAGGCGTCAGCGGGCGGCGTCCGCTGCATTGAGAGACCGCAAGAAGGTGGTGCGCCCGGCTGGAGTCGAACCAGCGACCTTCGGCTTCGGAGACCGACGCTCTATCCAGCTGAGCTACGGGCGCGCGGCGGACGTCGTCAAAGGGTGGAACGCAGCCCCAGACATCGACCAGAGAATCGAGTGTAGTCGAACGAGGCAGACCCGGGCAAACCCCCGGCTGAGAGGCCGGCGCTTATGCGGTTGCTGGCACGCCTCGCAGCCGGCGGGCGTGATTGATCAGGCCGTTGGTGGAACCGTCGTGCGACGTCACGTCGGCGGCCGCGTCGAGCTCGGGACGAATCCGGGTGGCCAGTACTTTACCCAGTTCCACGCCCCATTGGTCGAACGAGTTGAGGCCCCACACGGCGCCCATCACGAACACCTTGTGTTCGTAGAGCGCCAGGAGCCGTCCGAGTGTGCGCGGGTCCAGGCGGCGATAGAGCAGGCTCGTCGTGGGCCGGTTGCCTGGGAAGACTTTGTGCGGCGCCAGGCGCGCGACGTCGGCGGGCGCATGACCTTGCGCCTCGAGTTCTGCCCGCACTTCCACCTCGGTCTTGCCGCGCATCAGCGCTTCGGTCTGTGCACAGTAGTTAGCCAGAAGCTGTTCGTGATGCTCCGCCAGGCCGTGCGCGGGTTCGGCCGCCGCGAGGAAATCGCTCGACACGAGCCGCGGGCTCTGGTGCACCAGCTGGTAGAACGCGTGCTGCCCGTTGGTGCCGGCCTCGCCCCAGACGATCGGCCCCGTGGGCACATCAATCGGCTCGCCGTGCACGTCCACGCGCTTGCCATTGCTCTCCATGTCGAGCTGCTGCAGATACGCCGGCAGCCGCCGCAAGTGTTGGTCGTAGGGCAGCACGGCGTGCGTGTCGGCACCGAGGAAGTTGGTGTTCCAGATGCCAATCAGCCCGAGAACCACCGGCAGGTTGCTGGCGACCGGCGCCGTGCGGAAATGCTCATCCATGTCGCGCGCACCGGCCAGCAGCGCGTCGAAGCCGTCGGCGCCGATGGCCAGGGCGATGGGCAGACCAATTGACGACCACAGCGAGTAACGTCCGCCGACCCAGTCCCAGAAGACGAACATGTTGGTCGGCGCGATGCCGAAGCGGGCAACCTCCGCGGTGTTGGTCGACACGGCCACGAAGTGCGTCGCCACCGCCGCGTCGCCGAGCGTGGCCACGAGCCACGCGCGGGCCGACCGGGCGTTGGTCATCGTCTCCTGCGTGGTAAAGGTCTTTGACGCCACGACGAAGAGCGTGGACGCAGCCGGCACCAGGCGGAGGGTGTCGTCGAGATGGGCGCCGTCGACGTTTGACACGAAGTGCATCCGGGGGCCTTCACGCCCGTACGGCGTCAGGGCCTCGACGACCATGGCCGGACCCAGGTCGGAACCGCCGATGCCGATATTCACCACGTCGGTGATGCGTGCGCCCGTGGCGCCGGTCCAGGCTCCGGACCGCACGGCGTTGCTGAACGTGCGCATGTGCGCGAGAGCGGCCGCGATGCCCGGCATCACGTCGTGGCCATCCACCAGCACCGCGCCCGGCGACTGCCTGCGCAACGCCACGTGCAGCACGGCTCGGCCTTCGGTGTGGTTGATCGGGTCGCCGGCGAACATGC
>JANNEJ010000078.1:0-3762 GCA_031378585.1 Acidobacteriota bacterium
CACGCTCATCGTGCGCTACGCGCTGTCGTTCGATGGACTGGCCACGAAGGTGAACCACCACCAGACGGTGTCCGAGTACTTCACGCCGACAGATCAGCTCCGCCGCAACGGCTTCGACCGGCTGATTCGCCTCGGGGTGGGTCTCGAAGACGCCGACGATCTCATCGCGGCGCTGAACTGGACGCTGCACCACGCCGACGACGTCAGCCCCGAGGCGGTGACGGCCTGGCAGGACGCGCGCGCCGCGTCACTGCTCGGCGACACGCCCCGCTGACCCTCAAATGCGCCCGGCCGTGCGGCGAGTTCGGGACCCGCGGGCGACGACGCGCGCGAGAACGACGTGGCATCTCCCTTCGGCTCAACTTCGGTCCGCGATGCCGGGCTGACCGGGCGTGGGTCGAGCAAGCGGCGGTCAAATGGGGGACCGGCAGAGCTCGCGGTCCTCAGATATCGCCTCACGGAGACGCCCCGCCGTCCCCGCGCCCGCCGGAGCGGGCCGGCGGGGCGAGGGTCGGGCGCGCCGTACACCCGAGGTGCGCGGAACGACTGCGAGCCGCGCGTCACCGGTCAGGAAGAGATGGCGAGACGATCGATCTCACCGTCGTCGGTTCGTAACCCGACGCACTGGGTCGCACTCTTCTCGCCTATCGGCACCACCTGCGGCGGGAACGGCGTGACGAACTATGCGCTGCCAGACCTGCGTGCGGCAGCACCGAACGGGCGCACCTACACGATGTGCGCTGTCGGGATATGTACGTCGGTGTGAGGCCCACGACGGCGGCCTACTACCTTTCGTAGGCAGGCCCGCGCAACGCCCTGCCCGAAACGCGCGGCCGTGGCACACCAACGCAAGCGGGCCCGCCTGCTGTAGATCGTGGTGCAGTTCATCGACGGCCCGCTCACGAGACGATAGGAAACATTAGCAGGGTCTGTGGGTGCCGGAACGCCCGTTATCAGACCCTGGCCCCATGGCACAGCGCATGGCACAGCGTCGGAGGCCGACAGCAGGCCGGAATGAAGGATCGTGGCCGGGCACGACAGTACAGGAACTGTGCGTCGGAACGTGGATCGAGCAGCGCGACGTGCACCTCGCGGCGCACCGTGCCGAGCCGTCTCAGGTCCGAACGATCGGTGCCCAATCACCGTGATCGTCGTGTCGCCGACTGATACGCCGTCCTCCGCCTCCTGCTCCATCACCGGCACCAGGCCGCGCCAGATCCTTCATCCGCCAAGACCGGTCACTCTATAATCGTGCGCACCTTCCATGACTCTGGCCCAGGAACGCGGCTCGGTCCGTACGAGATTCTTTCCGCCCTCGGCGCTGGCGGCATGGGCGAGGTGTGGAAGGCGCGAGACACGCGTCTCAATCGGCTGGTCGCCATCAAGGCAAGTCTCAGCCCGTTCAACGAGCGCTTCGAACGCGAGGCTCAGGCCATCGCGGCGGTGAACCATCATCATGTTTGTGCGCTCTACGACGTCGGCCCTGACTACCTTTCGCCTTCGGCATCGTGCTCTACGAGTTGATCGCCGGCACCCGACCTTTCACGGGCAAGACGCAGGCCGCCCTCGTGGCATCAATCCCCAAAGGAGAGCCGCGACCGCTGTTCGAGGTGCAGCCGCACACGCCGCGCGGTCTCGCAGAAGTGGTGCGGACCTGCCTCGAGAAGGATCCTGAGAAGCGCTGGCAGTCGGCGCGCGACGTGAGGCACGCGCTGAGGTTGATCGCCGCGCCGGCCGCGCCGGCCGAGTCCTCGATTCCGTGGCGACCAGTTCGAGTGTGGCAAGGGTTGGCCGTGTCGATGGCGGCCATCGCGTTGGGACTCGGTGCGTGGCTGTATCAGCCCAAGGCGCCAGGCTCGCCGGCCCGATTCGAGGCGCCCGTGCCCGACGGCGTGACGTTGTTCGATGACGTGTCGGTCTCCCCGGACGGCCGCAAGCTGGTGTTCGCAGACGCTCAAAGCGGGTTGTGGTTGCGCGATCTCGGTGCACTCGACTGGCGGCGCCTGCCAGGCACGGATGGTGCCTCGTCCCCTATCTGGTCGCCCGACAGCCGCTACGTCGGCTTCATCGGCGACGACACACTCAGCCGAATTGTACGTGGGGTCTCTCGACGTCGCCGCCGCGGACCAGTCGCGTGAGCGGATCTTGGCTACCGGTGTGCCCGCGGTGTGGTCTCCAGACGGCACCCGCATTGCCTACTCGGCCGGCCGTCTGGGCGACACAATCTACGAGAAAGCCGCCTCCGGCGTGGGCGACGGCCAGGTGCTCTTGACGGAGCCCTAGCAGATTCGCGGCATAGGCTCCAGACGGAGATCGCCCCTGCCTCCGGCGCTACGGGCGTAGCGGCCGAGAGAGCCAGCAGCACCACGAGGACCGGGCTCGTGAGTCGTTCCCGCTGGCGGTTGAGGCGCGTGGCCCGCTGGTCATGGGTGCGCTTCGACGTGTCGCTACGGGTTTACCACAACACCGGTACGCCGTACGCGCCAAGGGCCGAATCGCGCGTGACGAGCGTGGCGCCTTCCACCATCGCCTGCGCCACCAGCATGCGGTCGAACGGGTCGGCGTGATGACTGGGCAGCGCCTGGAGCCGCGCGGCGTGCGCCAGTGTGACAGGAAGTTCGGTGAAGTCGTCGGCCGCCACGGTCACGGCGAACGGCTCGTCGATGCGCAGGCGCCCAAGCGCGGCCTTGATGGCGACCTCCCAACCCGAGGCCGCGCTCACCCACACGATGTCGGCCACGGCAATGGCGCGCCGGGCCGCCGGTGGCAACCGTCGGTCATCGGCTTGCCACCAGAGCACGGCATGCGTGTCGAGCAACAGCTTCACTCACGTCCCTCAAAAGCGCGAATCAGCGCGTCTGGCAGCGGCGCGTCGAAGTCGTCGGCCATCCACATGCGCCCTTTCCCGCGGCCGGGCCGCCGGCGCGTTGCGGCGCGGATGGGCACCAGCTTGGCCATCGGCCGGCCGGCCTTGGCAATCACGATCTCGGCGCCGGCCGCCGCCTCATCCACGAGCGCCGACAGGTGCGTCTTGGCTTCGTAGAGATTCAACACCTTGGCCATGCCCCAGTCTAGGCGCGCGCGCGGAGTTGGTCAAGTTGGTCACGCCAGCGAACTTCGCGGCCTCACCGCCGCCTGATGGTCGGCGGCCGTGTCGAGCACGAAGCTGTTGGTGCGGTAGCTCGTGTTGATGCGCTCGAAGAGCTTGCGGTTCTGGTTGGCGACCAAGACGTAACGCGGGTCCGGCGACGGGATGGCGAAGTGGACCTGGCGTGCGCCTCCGGCCCCCACCAACGTCCGCAGGCAGTCGACGGGCGTGCGTGTCGCCGCGTCGATGAACAGCACGTGACCCGAAGCGACAAACGACACGAGCGCGTCCCAGATGTAGAGCGTTCCTCCGTACGTTGTCCCGGGCGAATTCGACTGGTCGATCGCCCACACCTCGTAGGTGTCGTTTCCTGAGGCGACCAGCAAGGGGGGAGCAGCGATCAGCACGAGGGCAAGTAACAGGCGTGTGGACACCATCTCGTACCTCCGTCGATGTGGGCGCCAAGGAGGGCGAGGTCGGATCCTACTCCTAGGCTAGTGGAGGCGAATCTGGGGCTCGATGAGCTCGACCGGCATCGGCTCGTCGGGCACGACGCGCGACATCGTCGTGTCGCTCGCGCCCAGGTCGCGCCAGCGCCGCGGCACCCGCCCGATCTTGATCGGCCAGATTGTGAGCTGCCCTCGCGGTCGACGTGCAGGCGCAGGAAGCGCTCG
>JANNEJ010000086.1:0-4907 GCA_031378585.1 Acidobacteriota bacterium
ACGCAGTCCGGCCTCCATTCGCGAGAAGTCGAGGATGTTCTCGATCAGCCGCGTGAGCTTCTTGGCCTCGCTGTTGATGATGCGGTAGTACTCGACGGCGCGTTCGGGTGTTCTCACCCGCCCAAGCTCCAGCGTCTCGGCAAACAGCTGGATGAGCGCGAGTGGGGTCTTGAGGTCGTGTGACACCGACGCCACGAAGTTCGATTTCAGTTCTGCGAGCCGCACTTCGCGCGCGGCCGCGCCGGCGACGAAGAAGACGCCGGCGGCCATCACGATGGCCAGCATGGCCATGAGCGCGAGTTGCGGGCGGCTGCTCGACTCGGCGATAGCGGCAATGGTGCGGTTGCCGAAACCCGTCTGCAGGGTCCATGTCTCCGGTTCCGCCTCAAACGGCGCCGCGTACTCCAGGAGCTCCCGGTCGAAGAACACCAAGGGGAAGCTGCGCTGGTCCACGAAGACGTCGCCGCCGTCGGGCGTGGAACTGAAGACCGTCTGGCCCTTCGCGTCGCGCAGCATGAGGTCGAGTTGGGGGAACCCACCAAGGTGCTGTACCGTCGCGAGCCGCGCCTTCATCATCGCAGGCAGATGCACGGCGCGCATCTCGTCTGCATCCACGACGAGCCCGATGAAACTCGAGAATGTGTCACGGTCTGCCGAGGGGAACCGGAGCTGCACCTGCACGTACTTGCGGCGGCCGCCGATGGTGGCTGGGAAGGCCACGATGGCTCGCTTCTGCTGCAGGAGTTGCGCGAGCCTCGGCAGGATGACGGCCCCGACGCCCGGCGCGTCGCGAAAACGCCGATCGAGGTCGGTTGCGTCATCGGCCAGGCTGTCGCGGTTGTAGACGAGCATCGTCTTTGCCAGCTGTGCCGACACGTCTGACCACACATAGAACGCTTCGACGAACGGGCTTTCCTGGAGGCCCTGCCGGAATACCGGGTCCATCCACGCGCGGTCGAGGGAGTCGGTGCGTGCCTGCGGCACGCCGAGCAGCACGCCGATGTGGGGCCGCTTGAGGGCGCCCTCGACATCGTTGGCGGCGGCGTCGGCAGTCTCTTGACTGAGTTGGCGGAGCACGACGGCGGACGTGCTCGCCAGGTCGTTGATCGACTGGAACTGGAAGTAGAAGAGCACGGCTACCGGAATTGCCACAACGACGGCCAGGCCCGTAGCCAGACGAACGCCGCGGTCGTCGAGCACGTGTCGGAGCCACCCTGGCCGCCAGGGGCGACCCGAAACGGTACTCGCCGGAGTCCGATGTTCGTTGCCCATGGTCCGCCCTCTCCTTAGCCTACGACTTTGCCAGTTCGGCCGCGAGCCAGTCGCCAACCACGCGCCAGTCGCGAAGCTCGGGTGCCGCCGAGAGTAACGCCCAGGCCACGGTCTGCGTATCTCCGAGCAGTTGCCGTCGATACTCGCCTGACACGTTCGCGGTGCACTGCTGCAGGTCGCGCAGGGCGCCGCCGGCATCTCCCGTGGCCAGCCGCGCCAACGCCAGCCGGCTCGCCTGAACCGGATTCCTTGCCGGGTCCTTCTGCTGGCCACCGGCGTACGCCGCCAGGGATGCCTGGAAGCGACCTTGCAGGAACAGCGTATGGCCCAGATTGTAGTGCCCGAACGCGAGCTCTGGGGTGAGGGCGATGACCCGCCGAAAGGCGGCTTCCGACTCGGCGAGGCGCCCCAGCTCTCGCGTGACCACGCCCACGTTGTTCACCGCCTGCGCGTTGTCGGGGTCGGAGTCGAGCGCGCGCGTGAACGCGGCGAGCGCTTCACCTGGTCGATCGAGCTCGCCGAGCGTCGCGCCCCAGTTGGCCGCCGCCGAAGCAAACGTCGGCATCAGCTCCGACGCGCGACCAAATGCCACCGACGCCGAGCGCATGTCGTCGCGGCGCAGCCAGTACTTGCCGCATTCGAAATGCGCGGCGGTCCACGCGGGCGCCATGGCAATGGCCTCGGTGAGCAGGTCGCCGGCATTCTCGAGGTCGTTGACCTCCATGCATGCGCTGGCCATCGCCAGCAGCCGCGCCGGCGTGCGCGCCTCATCAAGAGCGCGGCCCGCGGCGCCGAGTCGCTCCGCTGGCGCCGGCGAGCGGAAGGCTGCGGCCAGTGACGAGGGCCCTGGCGCGGGTGTCTCGTCACGACCGGGCGGCGCGGCCGCGTCGTCCTCGGCGGCTTCGACAATCGCGACGTTGCGCCACGGTCCACGGCGGTCGAGCGCCTCGCTCGCGTGCGCGCGCATCGTCTCGGTATCGGCCGTGGCCACGAGGGTGGTGTCGGTGCGGGCCTGCAGCGCGTCGGCCCAGAGCTGGAGGAGGTACAACGGCTGCGTCGTGACGAGGCGCGTCGAGTTGCCCTGGTGGTTGACGAAGGCTTCGTGAAGGTCAGGCGTCCAGATCACGCGGCGGTCTCCCACCGGAGCGGGCACCGCCACGAGCGGATGCGTGAACGGCCACTCGGCTGGCGGTAGCGGATGCACGACGTGCGCCTCGGGATGAGACTCTGCCAACTGCGCCAGCACCCGGGCGGCCGTGCCTTCACGCCGGGCCGGGTCGCTTCCGATCACGACGATCATGGACGAAGCCAGCGGCGCGCGCCACGGCTGTGCGCCGGGGCCAAGTCGAGCTATAAGGGGGGCAAGGCTCACGGCGTCGGGGTCGGGAACGTACTTCTTCTTGTAGCACAGCATGGCGGCCGCACGGGCTCCAAATGGCCGACAAGCCGGCTTATCCTCCGTTGACCGCGCGCCATGGTGTGACCCACTGCCCGTGAGTGAGCCCGTGGCTTGCGCCGGTGCGATCTGGGAGTAGAAGGCGGCGGGGCGACGGTCAGCACACGGGACTGGAACTGACGCACCTCGGCCCGCGGCATGACACCGCGGCCATCGGCCGGCAACTCGCTGCCCGCAAAGCGCGGCGCAGGACGGGCCGCGGTCTACTCGCCGGGCGTCGGTGCTGCGGCCTTGGGCTGCGCCGAGCCCTGGTGGCACGTGTAGCACGTCACCCGACCGAGCGACGTCTCGCCTTCAGCGGGCGTAAAGCCTGGGAAGAACCGCTGGTTGAGGCTGCGGGTCATCTCGATCATCTTCCGCGCGGTGGCTTTACGGGGATTGTCCTCGCTGGCGAAGTTGCCGCGCGCGTGGCAGCCGCCGCAATTCATGCCGAGCGCCTGCACGAAGTGCCGCATCTCGACTTCGAACTGCGGCACCATCAGGCCCTTCAGCACGGTGATGGTCGGACTCTCCGCGATGCCGGGCTTGGTCGGCTCCGGCGTCTGGGCTGCCGCGTTGGCACCGAGCGCGAGGCCCACCAGGACCACGGCTGCCGCGCGCGTCGGGCTCCACGTCGAAATGCGCCGGGCCATCACTTGAACCCTCCAGCGCCTGCCGACAACTTCGGCGTGGCGGTGCCGTTGTGGCAGGTGTAGCAGGTGACGCGGCCGAGCTTCGACTCACCGGCCGCGGGCTCGTGCGCCGAAAAGAACTCGGCATTGAGGGCGAGGGTCAGCTGCAGCATACGGCGTCCAGTGTGCTTGGCGCGCTTCTCGTCGCTCGCGAAGTTGCCCTGCACGTGACAGTGCTCGCACTTCACGCCGAGGGCCTCGCTCATGCGCCGCATCTCCTCGCGCACTTCCGTGCCAGTCCAGCCGCTGAGCACCTTCACGTTCTCGAGCGGCTTCAGTTGCCGGGGGGGCTGGGCCGCAGCGGGCACCGCCCACAGCACAGCCAGGAGGGGCACGAGGACGCGCGACATGTCGATGCGTCCTACTTGGTTTCGGTGAAGATGACCTGTGCGTCGGCCTTCACTCGCGCAGCCTGGGGCGCCGCGTAGCCGGCGTACTTCGCCGGCGTCTTCCACGACGCGACGACGTCGTCAACCGTGCGGCCGGCCTTCTTCGCGTCCTGCACGGTCGTGACGAACTCGCGGATGAATTCGGCATAGGTCTTCACATCAGCCGGCGTCATCGTGTTCGGATTGTGACCATTGATGATCGTGTCGACGCCGGGCACCGCGGCGGCCTTGTCGAGCGTGGCGGCAAAGGCCACGCCGCTGCCGCCGTTGTTGAGGTCCATGATGGGCAGGTCACGCGTGGGGAAGGTGTCGCCCACGTGCATCACGCGCAGCGCCGGGAACACCACATATGCGTCGCCTCCGGTGTGCGCGGGACCGAAGTAGTGCAGTTCGATCCGGTCGACGCCGGTGCCAATGGTGAGCGCGTCCTTGAACGTGCGCTTCGCCATTCCGCGACCGCCGTGTTCTTTGAAGATATTGGGCTGTGGGCCGGTCTGGAGGGCGTAGACCGGGTTGGCCTACTCCATGTAGGTCTTCGCGTTCTCGTGTGCCACGACCTCGACCGACGCAGGGAATTCCACCTGCCCGTTGGTGTGGTCGTATTGCGCGTGCGTGTTAATCACCATTGTGACCGGCTTGTCGGTCAGCGTCTTGATCGAGTCAAGCAGCGGCTGACCCCAACCCGGCAGCTTCGAGTCGACCACGACCGCCCCGGTGGCGGTGAGAAAGAGGGCGGTGTTGCCTCCGCCGCCCTTCAGCACGTAGAGGTTGTCCTTCAGCTTGTCGACAGTAATGGTTTTCGGTGGTGCGGGCGCCGCCGGCGCCTGCGCCGCCGCCAGGGCGATCGACCCCAGTCCCACTGCCGTGATTGCCGTCAGTATCGATGTCCGCGTCGTCATCTCGCCTTCTTTCATGCTGCGCCTCTGCGGCGCGGAACTCGGCACTCTACGCCGGCAAGCCGTTCTTGGCGACCGCCCGCATTGCCTCGACGAACGTGTCGATCTCCTCGAGCGGCGTGTAGATGTTCGGCGTCACGCGCAAGGCGCGGTACGACATCTTCGCGTCGTCGGGATTGTCGTGGCCGATGGCCACGATGACGATGCGGTACTTGTCCCACAG
>JANNEJ010000092.1:0-5311 GCA_031378585.1 Acidobacteriota bacterium
ATCGACGCCGGCACTATGCCCGGCGCGCTGGCGCCGGTCGTCACAGTAGCCGCGCCGAGGCTCACGGTGCCAGGCGTGCCGGCTGGCACGTACTTCGTGCAGGTGCGCGCGGTGAACGCCGCCGGCGCGAGCGCGCCGAGCGCCGCCATCACCGTCGTCGTGCCGTAGCAGCCTTTTGTCGGGGCCGCGCCCCTCATGGCGCGCGGCACGCCGCACCCGGTGCATACTGGCGTCATGAACTGGCTGGTGAAGGAAGAGCCGTCCAACTACAACTTCGAGACGTTCCAGCAAGACGGTCGCAGGTGTGGTCGGGCGTCCGCAACCCGGTGGCCCAGAAGCACCTGCGGGCGATGACGCCGGGCGATCGCGTGTTCTACTACCACACGGGCAGCGAGAAGGCGCTCGTGGGCACCGCGCGCGTGGCGGGCGCGCCGTACCCTGATCCCGCGAGTGCCGACGGCTCGCTCTTCGCGGTGGAGCTCACGTGCGAAGCGCCGCTGCCAGCGCCCGTCACGCTGAAGGCGGTCAAGGCGGATCCGCGGTTTGCCGACTTCGCGCTCACGCGCGTGCCGCGCTTGTCGGTGATGCCGGTGACCGACGCGCAGTGGGCGATGCTCGAGCGCATGGCCTCGGCCCAGTGACCGACACCCCACGAGGCGCCATGAGACTTCGCACTTTCGGACGCACCGGCTGGCAGGTCAGCGAGATCGGCTACGGCATGTGGGGCATGGGCGGCTGGTCAGGGTCTGACGACGCCGAGTCGCTCGCCTCGCTGCACCGCGCGGTGGAACAGGGCTGCACGTTCTTCGACACGGCGTGGGCCTATGGCAAGGGCCACAGCGAGCGCTTGCTGGGCGAGGTGGCGCGCGCGCATCCAGACCGTGGCCTCATCGTCGCCAGCAAGATTCCGCCGAAGAACATGCAGTGGCCCGGCAAGGCCGAATCGGCTGTGGCCGACACGTATCAGGCAGGTCACATCCGCGAGTACACCGACGAAAGCCTGCGGCACATGGGACTGGATCAGATCGACCTGATGCAATTCCACGTGTGGGACGACGCATGGGCGGCCGACGACGAGTGGCCGGCCGCGGTCGAGGCGCTGAAGCGCGCGGGCAAGATCCGCGCGTTCGGGATCAGCGTGAACCGTTGGCAGCCAGGGAATGTGCTGAAGGCGATCGAGACGGGGGTGGTGGACGCCGTGCAGGTCGTCTACAACATCTTTGACCAGGCGCCAGAGGATCAACTCTTCCCCGCCTGCCGCGCGCGCAACGTGGCGGTGATTGCTCGCGTGCCGTTTGACGAAGGTACGCTCACCGGCACCCTGACGCGCCAGAGCCGCTGGCCCACAACCGACTGGCGCAGCAGCTACTTCACGCCCGCGCACCTGGACGCGAGCGTGTCAAGGGCGGAACGGCTGGCGTCGCTCGTGCCGGCCGGCACCACGATGGCCGACCTTGCGCTCCGCTTCATCCTGTCGTCGCCCGACGTGTCTACCATCATTCCAGGGATGCGCAAGGCGCGCCACGTGGACGCGAACATGGCGGCAAGTCGGCACGGGCCGCTGCCCGCGGATCTCATGCGGACGCTCCGGACGCATCGCTGGGACCGCACGCCGGGCCAGACGCCGTAGGCGTTGTGGCGCCGGAGAACGCCGGAGAACGCCACGATGACGCACAGAACCTGAAGGAGTATGCTAGGCGCCGAACAGCTCGTCAATGCGCATGGAGGCTCCGGCATGACCAGCGACGCGACCCGTTCCTTCCTCGACCGGTTCGTCCGCGCGTGGGAGCGCCAGGACCTGCCGGCCCTGGCTCAGTGCTACGCCCCCGACTGCGTGGTCTTCAGTCCGATCTTTCAGACCCTCACCGGCCGGTCACAAGTCGAGCGGTCGTACGCGGATCTGTTCCGGGCCTTCTCACACCAGACGGTCCACGTCGATGACACCATCATCAGCGACGAGGATCCGGTTCGAGCGGTCATCGTCTGGACGGCGCAGTCGACCCATGTCGGCGAGATCTTCGGCATGCCGGCGTCGGGCAAGCGCATCGACCGCACGCTCGCCTACATCCTGACGTTGCGCGACGGGCTGATCGTCAAGGAGGTGCGCATGTACGACTTCACCAACATGCTGCTCCAGCTGGGCGTCCTCAGAGCCAAGCCGGCCAGGCCAGCCTAGAGGGCCGGACGGACCGCGCGGTTTCAGTCGCTGGCGTCTCGGTCGGCCGCGCGAAGAGATGACACGCGCGACACGAGCACCTTGTCGATGCGCCGCCCGTCCATGTCGATCACCTCGAACCGCATGCCGCCCCAGTCGCAGACGTCGGCGGTGCGCGGCACGTGGCCCAAACGCGCCATCACGAATCCGCCAAGCGTGTGATAGGTGCCAGACTCGCCGTCCGGCAGGTCGTCGAGGCCCAGCTCGGTTGTCACGTCGTCAATCGGCGCGGCGCCGTCGACGAGCCAGCTGCCGTCGGCGCGGGTCACGATGGCGCGCTCGGCGGCCGCGTCGGTCGGCAGGCTGCCGACAAACGCCTCGAGCAGGTCGGTCACCGTCACGAGTCCCTCGACGGCGCCGAACTCGTCGAGCACGATGGCCAGGTGACGATGCGAGGCCTTGAGCGCCTCGAGCAGCTTGAAGATGCCCATCGAGTCGGGCACGAAGAGCGGTTCCTTGATGAGGCTGCGCAAGGTGATGGGCGAGTTCTTCATCGCCACCGAGAGCATCTCGGCGGCGCGCACGGTGCCGAGCACGTTGTCGAGCGAGCCGTGGCACACCACGAACTGGCCGTGGCTGTGTCCGCTCAGAAACTCCCGCAGCTCGTCACCCGCGGCATCGACGTCGACCCACTCGATGTCGAGCCGCGGCGTCATGATCGCGCCCACGCGCTGGTCGCCCACGCGGAACACACGCTGCACGAGGCTCTCTTCGTGCTCTTCGAGCGCGCCGCTCTCGGCGCCCTGGCTGATCACGGCACGGATCTCGTCTTCGGTCAGGTGCGCCTCGGCATTGCCCTTGATGCCCAGCACGCGGAGCACCAGGTTGGTGGATCCGGTGAGCAGCGCCACGACGGGCCCGCCGATGCGGGCCAGGAACTGCATGGGCATGGCCACCCACGAGGCAATCGTCTCAGGATGATTGAGGCCAATGCGCTTGGGCACGAGCTCGCCGACGATGAGCGATAGATAGGTAATGGCCGCCACGACGAGGCCCAGCGACAGGCCGCGCGCGTACGGGGCCAGGAGCGGCACCTGCAGGAAGGTCTCGCCAAGCGGCTCCGCGATCGTGGCGCCGCCGTAGGCGCCCGCCAGCACGCTTACGAGCGAGATGCCGACCTGAACAGTCGAGAGGAACTTGGTCGGCGCGTTGGCGAGCTCGAGCGCCGCCCTCGCGCGGCGGTCGCCGTCTTCGGCCCGTTGCTGCAACCGCACCTTGCGCGCGGCCACGATCGAGATCTCCGACATCGCGAAGACGCCGTTGGCCACGAGCAACAGAAGGACCACGACCACCTCGGTGCCGACGCCTAGCATCACCTGCGATTGTAGCCGGTCGCCCGGGCCGTTGCGCGGTGGCGCGGGCCCGTCCGGCGGGCCGGCGTCGGCCCCCACGTATACTGCGCTCATGCACGCACGAACCGTCGCGACCGGCGTGGCCCTGACGCTCGGATCCCTCACGCTTGCCGGCCAATCGCGGCCAGGACTCTCGCCCGAGGATCTGTTCGCGCTCACGTCGGTCGGCCAGGTCGAGCTCTCGCCTGCCGGTACCCACGTGGCGTACTCGGTCGTCCACAACACCGAGAAGGGGCGGCCCTACGCCGTCGTCACGGTGCTGAACCTCGACACGGGCGTGGCGCACGCGCTGCCGCGGGGGTCGTCGAGTCCCCTCTGGGCGCCTGATGGACGGCGTCTCGCCTACCTCGGCAACGGCCCCGAGGGCTCCGGCCTCATGGTGAGCGAAGCGGACGGCAGTGGCGCGCGGCTCGTCGCGCCGGTGGAAGACACTAATCACCCGCTGCCATCGGCCGGCCGGTCGGTCGCCTGGGCGCCCGACGGACGCCGCATCGCCTTTGTCTCGGCCACGCCGGGTCCCGAGAGCGCCAACGCCAATGGCGATCCGATGGTGATTACCCGTTACCTCTACAAGCCCACCGCGGGCGAAGGCCTCACCCGCTTCAACGACAACCGCCGCACGCACCTGTTCGTGGCCGACATCGGCACCCGGCTGGTCACCCAGCTCACAACCGGGGCCGCCTACGAGCACTCGATCGACTGGGCGCCGAAGGGCGACGACATCCTGTTTGTGTCGAACCGCGAGGCCAACGCCGACAAGACCTTCAACTACGACGTGTTTGCCGTGTCGGCGCGCACGCGCGAGGCGCGGCAACTCACCGCCACCAGGAGCGCCGAGTACGCGCCCACGTGGTCGCCCGATGGCTCGCAGGTCGCCTACTCGGGCACGACGCGCGAGCTGACTTCGTCGGAGACGACGATGGAAGACACGCACGTGTGGGTCATGCACGCCGACGGCACAAATCGCGTGGAGATCGGCAAGGGCATCGACAACCGGCAAGGCGCGCCGCAGTGGTCCTTTGATGGCCGCCACGTCTACGCCACCGTGCAGGAGCGGGGCAACGTGAAGCTCCTTCGCCTGCCGGCCGGCGGCGGCGCTGCCGAGACCATCGTAGGCGAGCGCGGCTGCGGGGGCGCGTGGTCGACAGCCCCGGCCACAATCGCCTACGCGTACTCGTCTCCCGAGACGCCGGCGCACCTCTCCACCACGGCCGGACCGGCCGCGCCCGTGCGGCGCACGTCCCTCAACGCGGCGCTGCTGGGCCAGCGGCAGCTCGCCCCGGTCGAGTCGATCACGTTCCCGAGCGTCGACGCCACCCAGCTCGAGGCATTCCTCACGCGCCCCCTGCATCAGACGGCCACGTCCAGCCATCCGCTCATCGCCATGATCCACGGCGGGCCGCACGGCCAGCAGGGCCCGGCCTATAACGCCAAGGCGCAGGTCTACGCCGCGCAGGGCTGGGCGTCGCTGATGGTGAACTACCGCGGGTCCACCGGCTACGGGCAGGCGCTCGCCGATAAGATCTTCGGCGACCAGAACGGCGCCGAGGCCAAGGACGTCGTGGCCGGGGTGGACGCGGCCATTGCCCGTCACCCCTGGATCGACGCGACCAGGCTCGGCATCGAAGGCGGCAGCTACGGCGGCCAGCTCACCAACTGGATCGTCACCGAGACGAGCCGCTTCAAGGCCGCCATCCCGAGCGCGGGCATCGCCAACCTCGTGAGCTTCAACTACATGGCCTAC
>JANNEJ010000118.1:0-1904 GCA_031378585.1 Acidobacteriota bacterium
GACAACGACGACGACCTCGACGTGCTCGTGTCGTGCAAGCGCTGCCCAGGCAGCAGCCTGTTCAGGAACGACGGCACGGGCACGTTCGTGGAGGACGCGCGCGCCTTGCCGCAGTACACGAACAACTACGAGTTCGAGCCGATGGACCTCGACGGCGACGGGTTCCTGGATCTCGTCACGATGAACGACGGCGACATCGCCGGCGACGATCAGTCCAGCCGCCGCGAGCATGTGTTCAGGAACGACGGCAAGGGACGATTCAGCGACGTCACACCGGCCTGGTGGCCCGCTCACGAGAACGTGGGCGAGGACGACAACATGGTGGCGTTTCTCGATGCCGACTCCGACGGCGATGCGGATTTCGTGGTCGGCTCGCTCAGCGGGCCGGACCGGCTGCTCGTGAACGACGGCAAGGGCCATCTCACCGTGCGTCTCGATGTGTTCAGCGGCACCGACACGCCCGGCACGCTGGCCGTCGCGCTGGCGGACCTTGACGGCGATGGCCACATGGACGTCGTGCAGGGGCAGGGCGAGCACAAGACCGCCACCGACGAGCGCGTGTTCTCCGGCCGCGGCCTGCCGCGCGACACGGCGCCGCCGTCGATCACGCTCGTGCATGCGGCCGCGCGCCCAGGTGGCGTTGTGCAGGTGCATGCCCGTGTGCACGACCGCAAGAGCCCGAGCCTGGCGAGCGAGTGGAAGCGTGTGGTCGTCGAGTGGACCGGCGTGCCTGCACGCGAAGCGCCCATGCGCTGGTATGGCGAATACCTGTGGATCACTGACTGGCCGAAGGATGTGCCCGCGTCGGCGCCCTATCGCGTGTGCGCCACCGATGCCGCTGGCAACAGCGCGTGCGCGGTGTCGGCGCCGCCTGCGCCCGCTGGCAAGCCGTAGCTGCGACCGCCGCCGACGCGCTCACTCGAACGGGTCTAGTCAAACGGTGCGAAGAGCGCGCGCAGTCCGATGCCGAAGTCGGGAAGCAAGGGTGTCGTCAGCGTGTGGTCGTCTTCGGCCGACAACTCGGCCACCCGTTGCAGACGGCCGTCGACGGGCCGGAACACCTGCACGGTGTCGAGTTCCGGATCGACCAGCCAGTACTCGCGCACGCCGGTGCGCTCGAACAGCCGGCGCTTGATCTGCGCGTCGCGCTTCCGTGTGCTCTTCGACAGCACTTCGATGACCAGCGCCGGAGGCCCCTGGACGTTCTTCTCGGTAAGGATGGCCTTCTGGTCGGCCGCCACGAACAGCAAGTCGGGCTCGACGACATCATGGAACGACAGCACGACGTCGAGCGGTGCCAGAAAGATGCGGCCGCTACCAGGGTGTGCTGCCAGGTGCGTGCCGATGGCCATGAAGAGCCGGCCCACCAGGTCCTGATGCCGCAGGTTCGGCGAAGGGGTCACGTAGTGCTCCCCGTCGATGATCTCGTGCCGCTTGCCGTCGTCCGGAAAGAGCAGGAAGTCGTCGTAAGTGAGACGCGTGTCTGGTCGCGCCGCGGGCGAGCGCATCGGATCCTCCCCAGCCATCCCTGGATTCTAACTCCACCGGCCATGTCGCTGGCGACTGCGAATCGCATGCCGCCGCAGGATTTCGCCGAAAACGGCCGGGATCCCCGCACGACGTGCAGAAGTCCGCAGAACGCGCCACTGGACCGGTGCGTCCCTGTTGCGGATTCTGCAGATCTAGACAGGCGGCTGGAACAGGTCGCGTAGCCCGATTGCGCACCCGGGCAGGAACGGCGTCGTCAGCGCGTGGTCGTCTTCCGCCGACAACTCGGCCACCCGCTGCAGACGGCCGCCGTCGTTGGTCATGTTGTGGCCCGGTCCCCAATCCGCCAGCACCACGTCGAGGTCGCCGTCGCCGTCCACGTCGCCGAACTCCAGGTCGCCGACGCTGAGCGGTAT